>NZ_JBSFKQ010000005.1:0-260550 GCF_053598615.1 Kitasatospora sp. NPDC001095
CCCCGTGACCGCCACTGCCGCCCCGGACCACCCCGTGAGCGCCGCGGACCCCCGCCAGGAGCGCCGCCCCGGTCCGGACCGGTTTCCCCCTCGCGCGCACCTCGCAAGCCCCCCGCCCGCGACCGCCCCGAGCCGAGCGGAACGACGTACGGTGGAACCGGAGGCCGTGTCATGCACGTCACCGGAACCCACTTCACCCGCTTCGCCGACCGGACCGAGGCGGGCCGTCGGCTGGCCGCCCGCCTGGGCCACCTGGCCGGCCCCGACACCGTGGTCGTGGCGCTGCCGAGGGGCGGTGTGCCGGTGGCCGCCGAGGTCGCCGCGGCGCTCGGCGCCCCGCTGGACATCTGCGTGATCCGCAAGCTCGGCGTGCCGTACCAGCCCGAGCTCGGCATGGGGGCGATCGGCGAGGACGGGGTCCGGGTGCTGAACGACCAGGTCATCCGGTTCTCGTCGGTCACGGACGGGCAGCTGGCCGAGGTGGAGCGGCGTGAGCGCGCCGAGCTGGCGCGCCGCGCCCGTCGCTACCGGGGCGACCGGCCGCCCGCCGACCTGCGCGGACGAACGGTGGTCGTGGTGGACGACGGCATCGCCACCGGGTCCACCGCCCGGGCGGCCTGCCGGATCGTCCGCGAGCGTGGCGCGGGCCGGGTGGTGCTCGCGGTGCCCGTCGCGCCCGTGGACTGGGCCGAGCGGCTCGGCGAGGTCGCCGACGAGCTGGTCTGCGTCGACACGCCGTCCCCGTTCTACGCGATCGGCGAGTTCTACGCCGACTTCTCGCAGACCGAGGACGAGGAGGTGCTGCGGTTGCTGGCCGCGGCCGGTGGTGACCGGCCCGCGGCCTCCGCCGGGGTCGACCGCGAGCTGCAGCTGCCCGTCGCCGGGGCCCGCCTCGCGGGCCGGCTGACCGTCCCGGCCGGAGCGCGCGGGGTCGTCCTGTTCGCGCACGGCAGCGGAAGCGGCCGGCACAGCCCGCGCAACCGGCACGTCGCCGAGTACCTGAACCGGACCGGGCTGGCCACGCTGCTGTTCGACCTGCTCACCGAGGCCGAGGAGGCCGACCGTCGGAACGTGTTCGACGTGGCGCTGCTGGGCGGCCGGCTGACGGCCGTCGCCCGGCAGCTGGGCGCGGAGCGCGACCGCGCGGGGCACGAGGGCCCGGAGCACGACGGCCCGGAGCACAACGGCCCGGAGCACGAGGGCCCGGAACGAGCCGGCGGGGAGCACGGCGCCGAACGAGCCGGCCCGGGAGCCGTCATGCCCGAGACCCGGTCGCTGCCGCTCGGCCTGTTCGGCGCCAGCACCGGCGCCGCGGCCGCGCTGCACACCGCCGCCGAGCTGGGCCCGGCGGTGCGCGCCGTGGTCTCCCGGGGCGGTCGCCCCGACCTCGCCGGGCCCGACGCGCTGGCCCGGGTCCGCGCCCCGACGCTGCTCGTCGTGGGCTCCCTGGACCCGACCGTGCTCGACCTCAACCGGCAGGCCCGCAGCCGTCTGCGCTGCGAGACCGGGCTCGCGGTGGTGCCGCACGCGAGCCACCTGTTCGAGGAGCCGGGGACGCTGGACAGGGTCGCCGAGCTGGCCGCGGACTGGTTCCTCCGGCACCTCCCGCGCCCCGTCGGCCCCGGAAGTACGTGAACGCCCCATTGCACAGACTTCGGGCATCATCGCCGGTCAGCAGCACATTTTGCGCAGCGGACAGCGGGATTTTCTGATCAGCTTGTACACATTGAGCAGTCAAAATCCGACCTGTTGCCCAAGGCCCCCGACAGTAGCAAGCTCTCCGCAACCACACCGCCCACCCGTTCGCGGTGCGGTCGCGATCCAGCGGAAGCCTCGACGGCGAGGCCCGAAGTGGAGGAACGAGCGATGACCCCGCAGACCCACGCCCTTGAGCTGACCCCCGAGGAGCGCGAGGCCGGTCTTGACGCCGACCAGCTGCGCCGCCTCGTCGGCCTCGTCGAGCACGACGCCGCCGCCGACCCGTTCCCGGTGACCGCCCAAGACGCGGTCGTCTTCGTGGTCGGCAACGCCACCCAGACGGCCCAGTTCTACCAGGTCGTCTTCGGCATGGAGCTGGTCGCCTACTCCGGCCCGGAGACCGGCCGCCGGGACCGCAAGTCGTACGTGCTCCGCTCCGGCTCCTGCCGCTTCGTGATCAAGGGCGGCGTCCAGCCGGACAGCCCGCTGCTGGACCACCACCGCCGCCACGGCGACGGCGTCGTCGACCTCGCCCTGGAGGTCCCGGACGTCGACAAGTGCATCGAGCACGCCCGCGCGTCCGGCGCCACCGTCCTGGAGGAGCCGAACGACATCTCGGACGAGAACGGCACCGTGCGCCGCGCGGCCATCGCCACCTACGGCGAGACCCGCCACACCCTGATCGACCGCTCCCGCTACCACGGCCCGTACCTGCCGGGCTACGTCGTCGCGGAGAGCAGGGTCACCCACCCGGAGGGCTCGCCCAAGCGCCTCTTCCAGGCCCTCGACCACGCCGTCGGCAACGTCGAGCTGGGCCGGATGGACGAGTGGGTGTCGTTCTACAACCGCGTCATGGGCTTCGTGAACATGGCCGAGTTCGTCGGCGACGACATCGCCACCGAGTACTCCGCGCTGATGTCCAAGGTCGTCGCCAGCGGCAACCACCGGGTGAAGTTCCCGCTCAACGAGCCGGCCATCGCCAAGAAGAAGTCCCAGATCGACGAGTACCTGGAGTTCTACACCGGCCCCGGCTGCCAGCACATGGCACTCGCCACCAACGACATCCTCACCACCGTGGACGTGCTGCGGGCGCGCGGCGTGGAGTTCCTCAACACCCCGGACGCCTACTACGACGACCCGGAGCTGCGCGAGCGGATCGGCAAGGTCCGGGTGCCGATCGAGGAGCTGAAGAAGCGCGGCATCCTGGTCGACCGCGACGAGGACGGTTACCTGCTGCAGATCTTCACCAAGCCGATCGGCGACCGTCCCACCGTCTTCTACGAGTTCATCGAGCGGCACGGTTCGCTCGGCTTCGGCAAGGGCAACTTCAAGGCGCTCTTCGAGTCGATCGAGCGCGAGCAGGACCGCCGCGGCAACCTGTGAGCGTCTTGAGCGTCGGAGAGCTCTGACGAACGGTCGAGGAGGACCACGGAGATGGCGTACTACCGGCAGCTGGGCAGCATCCCGCCCAAGCGGCACACCCAGCACCGCACCCCCGAAGGCGGGCTCTACTACGAGGAGTTGATGGGCGAGGAGGGGTTCTCCTCGGACTCCTCGCTGCTCTACCACCGGGGCATCCCCTCGGCGGTGGTCAACGCTGTGCCCTGGGAGCTGCCGGACCAGTCCACGGTGCCCAACCACCCGCTCCTCCCCCGCCACTTCAAGCTGCACGAGCTGTTCGCGGACCAGGACTGGAAGTCCGCGGACGTCGTCGGCAGCCGCCGGCTGGTCCTCGGCAACGGCGACGTGCGGATCTCGTACGTCGCCGCCGGGGCCCCGAGCGAGCTCTACCGCAACGGGCTCGGCGACGAGTGCGTGTACGTGGAGTCCGGCTCCGGCACGGTCGAGACGGTGTTCGGCTCGATCGAGGTCGGCCAGGGCGACTACGTGATCATCCCGCGCGCCACCACCCACCGCTGGGTGCCGGCGGGCGACGAGCCGCTGCGCGCGTACTGCATCGAGGCGAACAGCCACATCACCCCGGTCAAGCGCTACCTGTCCAAGTACGGGCAGCTGCTGGAGCACGCGCCGTACTGCGAGCGGGACTTCCGCGGACCGGTCGGCCCGCTGGTCGTCGACGCCCCCGGGGACGTCGACGTGCTGGTCAAGCACCGCGGCCCGAACGGGATCGCGGGCACCCGCTACACCGTGCCGCACCACCCGTTCGACGTGGTCGGCTGGGACGGCTGCCTGTACCCGTACGCCTTCAACATCAAGGACTTCGAGCCGATCACCGGCCGGATCCACCAGCCCCCGCCGGCCCACCAGGTCTTCGAGGGCAACGGCTTCGTGATCTGCAACTTCGTTCCGCGCAAGGTGGACTACCACCCGCTGGCGATCCCGGTGCCCTACTACCACGCCAACGTGGACAGCGACGAGGTCATGTTCTACTGCGGCGGCGACTACGCGGCCCGCAAGGGCTCCGGCATCGGCCAGGGCTCGATCTCGCTGCACCCGGGCGGGCACACCCACGGGCCGCAGCCGGGGGCGTACGAGCGCAGCATCGGCGCGGAGTTCTTCGACGAGTTGGCCGTCATGGTGGACACCTTCCGCCCGCTGGAGCTCGGCGAGGGCGGCCGGGCCGGCGAGGACGCCGACTACGCCTGGACCTGGGCCGGTCGGGGGCCGGGCCGATGAGCGCGCCGGCCACGGGGGGCGCGCTGCCCGAACCGGTTTCCGCACCGGGTCCCACAGCGATCCCCGAGCTGTTCCGCGGGCTGTTCGACGACGCGGCGGTGTTCCCCCCGGGGAACCTGCCGGTCGCAGAGGCGGTGCCCGCGCACCGGGCGCACCGCGCGGCCTGGTACGCGGAGGCGGTCGGGCCGTTCCTCTGCGGGGCTGGCCGGCTGGGCGAACTGGCCGCGGTGGTCGCGGATACGGCTGCCGCGGTGGGTGCGCCCACCGGGGCGGCGGGGGGCGCGGCGGGGGCGGACGACGCGGCGGCGGCGGGCGACCGGCCGCTCAAGGTCGGGCTGGTGCTGCCGGGGGGCAGCGCCGAGCTCGCCCCGGCGCTCGCCGCCGCCGCGTCGTTCGAACTGGCCGGCGTCGAGCTGGCCGTCCGGGACGCCGCCGAGGCGGTGGCCGCGCTGGACCGGCTGCTGCCGCCGCACGTCCCGGCCGCCGTCGAGCTGCCGCGCGAGCTCCTGCGCGGGGACGGGCTGGACGCCGTCCTGGACGCGCTGGTGGACAGCCCGTACCGGGCGAAGTTCCGCACCGGGGGGCTGGTCGCCGAGGCGTTCCCGGACGAGGACGAGCTGGCCGCCTTCCTCACCGGCTGCGCGCGGCGGGGGCTGCCGTACAAGTGCACGGCCGGGCTGCACAACGCCGTCCGGCACACCGACCCGGAGACCGGCTTCGAGCACCACGGCTTCCTGAACGTGCTGCTGGCCGCGCAGGAGACCGACCGGGCCGCGGCCGCCGCGGTGCTGGCGGAGCGCGACGGCGAGGTGCTGGCCAAGGCGGTGCGCCAACTGACGGAGCATCAGATCACGGTGATCCGCAACTCGTTCACCGCGTTCGGCACGTGTAGCATCGCCGAGCCCCTGGGCGACCTGGCCGCGCTCGGCCTGCTGTCCTCGCCCAGTCCACTGCACCAGGAGGACCGTTGAGCACCACCCCCAGCAGCACCGGCAGCTGGCTCACCAGCGCCCAGGACTCGCCGTTCGGCGTGCACAACCTGCCGTACGGTGTCTTCACCGCGGCCGACCGGCCCGGGCGGCGCCGGATCGGTGTGCGCGTCGGGGACTTCGTGCTGGACGCCGGGGCGGCCGCCCGGGCGGCCGGGGCGCCGTCGGAGCTGCTGGACGCGGACTCGCTCAACCCGCTGATGGCGGCGGGGCGTCCGGTCTGGACCCGGGTGCGGGCGGACCTCACCACCTGGCTCACGGACGAGTCCTTCCGCGAGGCGCTGTCGCCGGCACTGCTGGCGGCCGACGAGGTGGAGCTGCACCTGCCGTTCGAGGTCGCCGACTACGTCGACTTCTACGCCTCGGAGCACCACGCCACCAACCTGGGCCGGATCTTCCGCCCGGGCTCGGAGCCGCTCACCCCCAACTGGAAGCACCTGCCGATCGGTTACCACGGGCGGGCGGGCACGGTCGTGGTCTCCGGCACGCCGGTGGTGCGACCGCACGGGCAGCGCAAGGCGCCCGCCGACGCCGCACCGGCCTTCGGTCCGTCGCGGCGGCTGGACATCGAGGCCGAGGTCGGCTTCGTCGTCGGCGCGCCGTCCGAGCTGGGCCGGCCGGTCGCGCTGGACGACTTCCGCGAGCACGTGTTCGGCGTCTGCCTGCTCAACGACTGGTCGGCGCGCGACATCCAGGCCTGGGAGTACGTGCCGCTCGGCCCGTTCCTCGGCAAGTCCTTCGCGACCTCGGTCTCGCCGTGGATCGTGCCGCTGGACGCGCTGGAGCACGCCCGGGTCACGCCGCCGGAGCGCGACGTCGAGCCGCTGCCGTACCTGGACGACCGGGACGGCGAGCCGTGGGGCCTGGACCTGGCGATGGAGGTCCGGCTGAACGGGCACCCGGTCTCCCGGCCGCCGTTCGCCACCATGTACTGGACGGCGCAGCAGCAGCTGGCCCACATGACCGTCAACGGCGCTTCGCTGCGCACCGGCGACCTGTTCGCTTCGGGGACGGTCAGCGGGCCCGAGCGGGACACCCGGGGCGCGCTGATCGAGCTGACCTGGAACGGCGAGGAGCCGCTGAAGCTCCCGGACGGGACGACCCGCACGTTCCTGGAGGACGGCGACGAGGTGACCATCACCGCCACCGCGCCGGGGCCGGACGGCGCCGTGATCGGCTTCGGCGAGGTCACGGGGCGGGTCCGGGGCTGAGAGTCCGCCGGGGCTGCGGCCGCCGGGGCACAGCTGACGGGCAACAGATAACGGATAACGGATAACGGATAACAGCCGACGACTGACAGCTGACAGATTTCATCATCTGTCAGCTGTCAGTCGCTCGCCCGTCTCCGACCGGACGGTCCGCCCCGTCCGCGCCCCGCCCTGCCCCGCCTACAGTCGCGAGCCGCCGGTGGCGTCGACCACCCGCCCGGTCATCCACCGCGCGTCGTCCGAGGCGATGAACGCGACGATGTCCGCGATGTCCTCCGGCGCCCCGACCCGGCCGAGCGCGGCGAGCGAGGCCGCCTGGGCCCTCGCCTCCGGGTCACGCAGCCAGTCCGCGTTGAGGTCGGTGTCGATGATCCCGGGCGCCACGGAGTTGACGGTGATCCCGCGCGGCCCGAGCTGCTGGGCGAGGTTGAGCGAGAAGGTGTCCAGCGCCCCCTTGGTGGCGCCGTAGGCCATGATCTCCGGCATGGCGAGCCGGGCCAGGCCGCTGGAGACGTTGATGATCCGGCCGCCGTCGCGCAGCCACCTCGGTCAGCGACCTCACCACCGCCATGGGCATCCGCCCCGGCAGCCTCTACGCGGCCTTCGGCGACAAGCGGTCGCTGTTCGAGGAGGTGGTCCGCCAGTACGGGCACTCCCCCGTCGGCGCGTTCGCGACCGTCGCCCTCGCGGAGGAGCCCACCGCGTACGGCGCCTTCGCCCGCATCCTGCGCGAGGCCGCCGCCGTCTACGCCGACCCGTCGCATCCGGCGGGCTGCCTGGTGATCTCCGCGGCCACCAACGTCGCCCCGCAGGACGCCGGCATCCAGGAGCAGCTGCGCGAGTGGCGCAACGGGAACCTGCGGACCTTCGAGGAGCGGCTGCGCCGGGCGCGGCAGGACGGCGAACTGCCGCCCGGGGCCGACCCGAAGGCCCTGGCCGGCTACTTCGGCGCGGTCCTCCAGGGCATGTCCCAGCAGGCCAGGGACGGCGCCACCGCCGCCGACCTGGCCCGCACCGCCGAACTCGCCCTGCGCGCCTGGCCCTGAGCCGCGACCGCACACCCGCCCCGGCCCACGCTGCCCGGTGATCAGGGCTCCCCACCGCCCCCGGTACGGTGGACTCCAGGATTCCGGCAGGGACCAGGTCGGCATCGCCGAGGGACGGGAGCGGACCCGATGGACACAGAGGTGGCGGAGACGGCGGAGGTCCGGGCGTTCCTGGACGGGGGCGTCGGACGGCTGGTGCTGAACCGTCCACGGGCGCTCAACTCGCTGACCCACGGCATGGTCACCGCCCTGCGTGCCACCCTGGACGACTGGGCCGCGGACGACCGGATACGCGCCGTCGTGCTGACCGGCGCGGGCGAGCGCGGCCTGTGCGCGGGCGGCGACATCCGCGCGATGCACGACGACGCCAAGGCGGGCGGGGCCGGCACCCGGGTGTTCTTCCGCGACGAGTACCGGCTGAACGCGCTGATCGCCCGCTACCCGAAGCCGTACGTCGCGGTGATGGACGGCATCACCATGGGCGGGGGCGTCGGCGTGTCCGCCCACGGCGCGGTGCGGATCGTCACCGAGCGTTCCACCGTCGCGATGCCCGAGACCCGGATCGGCATCGCCCCGGACGTCGGCGGCAGTCGGCTGCTGGCCCACGCCCCGGGCGAGTTGGGCACCCACCTCGGTCTCACCGCGGCCGCGATGGGCCCGGGCGACGCCCTGCTGTGCGGGTTCGCGGACCACTTCGTGCCCTCGTCGCGCGTCGCGGACCTGCTGGACGCCCTGGGCCGGAGCACCGCCGCGGCGACCGGGAGCGGCACCGCCGAGGTGGCGGCCGTCGTCGCCGCGCACGCCGAGCCCGCTCCGCCCGCCGCACTGGCCGACCAGCGCGCCTGGATCGACGCCTGCTACGCGGCCGACACGGTCGAGGAGATCGTCGAGCGGCTGCTGAACTCCGGTGTCCCGGAGGCGAAGGAGGCCGCGGAAGCCGTCCTGTCGAACTCCCCCACCGCCGTCAAGACCACCCTGGCCGCACTGCGCCGCGCCCGCACGCTCCCCTCGCTGGAGGCCGTGCTCGACCAGGAGTACCGGATCTCCTGCGCCGCGCTGGAGGGCCACGACATGGTCGAGGGCATCCGGGCACAGGTGATCGACAAGGACCGCAACCCCCGCTGGCGGCCCGGCACGCTCGCCGAGGTGACGGAGGCGGACGTCGCCCGGATCCTCGCCCCGCGCGAGGGCGACGAACTGGGCCTGGCCTGACCCCCGCCCCTCCGCTGCCCACACACCTGGAGCCCGCCGTGACCACCAGGTCCCGCCATCGCGACGGGAGGCTGTTGCGGAGCCGGGAAGGCCTCGGGGTCGAGGTGTGGACGGTGCCGTCGCCGCACCACGTCCGGCCAGAGCCGCACCGCACGAGAACGCCTCCGAGCACCGGCCGTGTTGATCGAGGGCGGCGGCCCGTGTCCCGTACGGCGGGCCGCGGAGCGCCACGGCGTCCGCTTCTGACCGGCACGCGCACACCCCTCCACCGACTGGTGACCGGCGTCTCGCATACCAAGACTGGCGCGAGGCGGGGCGCGTCGTAGATCGTTGGGTGGTCAGGCGCGCCCACGGGCGCCGAGCAGCGGAAATGGGAGTCGACGGCGATGACCGAGACCGAGACCTACGAGACGATCCTGGTCGAGCGCAAGGGGCGGGTGGGCCTGATCACGCTCAACCGGCCCAAGGCGCTCAACGCGCTCAACACCCAACTCATGAACGAGGTGGTCGCCGCCGCGACCGCCTTCGACCGGGACCCGGAGATCGGCTGTCTGGTGATCACCGGCTCGGAGAAGGCCTTCGCGGCCGGCGCCGACATCAAGGAGATGCAGGGCAACCGCTTCCCGGACGTCTACCTGGACGACTGGCTGGGCCCGTGGGACCGGCTCGGTGCCCTGCGCAAGCCGGTGATCGCGGCGGTGGCCGGGTTCGCGCTGGGCGGCGGCTGCGAGCTGGCGATGCTGTGCGACATCCTGCTGGCGGCGGACACCGCGAAGTTCGGGCAGCCGGAGATCAAGCTCGGCGTGATCCCGGGCATCGGCGGCTCGCAGCGGCTGACCCGGGCGGTCGGCAAGGCGAAGGCCATGGAGCTGTGCCTGACCGGCCGGATGATGGGCGCCGAGGAGGCCGAGCGGGCCGGCCTGGTCTCCCGGATCGTCCCGGCGGACCAGCTGCTGTCCGAGGCGCTGGCCACCGCCGAGACGGTCGCGGCGATGTCCGCCCCGGCGGCCATCATGATGAAGGAGAGCGTCAACCGCGCCTTCGAGACCACGCTCGCCGAGGGCGTGCGCTTCGAGCGCCGGCTCTTCCACGCGGCCTTCGCCACGGCGGACCAGAAGGAGGGCATGGCGGCCTTCGCCGAGAAGCGCCCGCCGGAGTTCCAGAACCGCTGACCACGAGGGGCGGCCACGGGGAGCGGCCGGGGAGCGCGACGGACGGATGACGGATGACAGCTGACAGATTTCAGATGTTGAAATCTGTCAGCTGAACTCCGTCCGCTGACCGCTGTCGGTTGTCAGCCGACCGACTGCCCCCAGCTGCCCGCCGGCCCGGCCTTCGTCGCCGTCGCCGCGCTCAGTCTTCTCAGTCCTCCTCCACCGCCACCGTGTTGAGCCGGGCCAGCCCGCTTCGGGTGGCGGCGACGACGATCTGGTCACCCGGGGCGAGCCGCCGGGTGCGGTCGGGGAAGTTCCACTGCAGCTGCCCGCCGTGGGCGAAGCGCACGGCGATCACCCGGACGCCGCCCGGGTCCTCCAGGTCGTGCCGGTTGAGTCCGATCAGCCCGCTGCCGTCCTCCACCTTCAGCTCGGCGATCAGCAGCACGTGCCGGAGCACCGACAGCGTCCCGCGCACCTCGCGTCCCATCAGCGCCGCCGCGAAGGCGGGCGCGGCCAGGTAGGACACCGACCGGGAGGCCGCGTTGTCCAGCGTCTTGTAGAAGTGGCCGGCGAAGTCGTCCTCGAACAGCCGCACCACCACCCGGATCTCGGGGTTGCCGTGGCGCGCCTCCAGGGCCGCCTCCAGGTTGGTGGCGTCGTCCCCGCTGACCGCGACCAGCGCCCGGCTGTGCTTCAACCGGGCCCGGCGCAGCTGCTGCTCGAACGGCCCGTCGCCCATCACCACCGGGATGCCGAGCGCCCGTACGGCGGCGATGCCGCGCGCCTGCGGGTCCCGTTCCATGCAGACCACCGGCACGCCCATGTCGTGCAGTTGGGCCGCGACCCGGGTGCCGACGTTGCCGAGGCCGACGACGATCACGTGGTCCCGGGTGCCCGCCCCGGGGTTGCGCGGCTGTCCGCGCCGCCCGGAGCCCAGCACCTCGACCGCGATGGCGGTGGCGACCGGCGCGAAGGTGATCCCGCAGATGGTGATCACCACCTGGGCGACCCGCTGCCAGAACCCGCCGGTGCCCGTCCCGGCGGAGATGTCGGCGAGCTGGTCCGGCTGGGCGGCGCCGGCCAGGTCGAGCAGCGCGATGTAGACGGTCCAGCCGAAGTTCCGGTTGAGGTACCAGAGCACGCCGAAGGCCAACAGCACCGCCGCGAGGGCGGTGAGCAGCACCAGCCGCATCCGGGCGCTGGTGAAGAAGCGCATGGTGTCGAGCAGTCGCCAGCGCAGCCGTCGCATCCAGTCGATCGGCTCCCGGGGTTCGATCCGCAGCACCTGGAGCGCCGCCCGGCTGCCCGGTTCCCGCGCCACGGCGGGGTCGTCCGTCGGGGCCGGTTCGCGCCGTACGCCACCGGGCCGGATCGGCCCGTCGTCTCCGAACTCGCTGGCGAGACGGACGAACTCGGCCGAGTCGCCCTGCTGTTCGGGCAGCAGCCGGATCCTGCCGAGGTCCTGCCGGTCGATCTGGTCGGCGACCACGCAGATCCGGTCGGAGGTGATGTCGTCGTCGAACGCGATGTGCAGGTAACGCCCTTCGATCTCCACCGAGTTGGGCCGGTCGAGCGCCGCGGAGGCGAAGGCCGGAGCCGCGGTGGCGGAACCGGAGAGCGCGGCACCGTTCTTGAGCAGCCGTTCGATGTTCTCCCCGAGGCGCTGGTTGAACATCCGGAACACGATGCGGATGTCCGGGTTGTGGTTCTGGGCGCTGAGCGCGGCGTGGATGTTCTCCTGGTCGCTCCCTTCGACCAGGGCGAGACCGCGCGCGGTGCCGATGGACACCGCGCGCAGTGCCTCTTCGGTGACGCTGGCGTACTCCACGACCGCGGCGACGCCCGAGAGTTGCTCGATCTGCGGCGCGTGGTCGCGGGTTCGGTCGGCGACCAGGACGACGACCGGGACCTCGTAGTGCTCGACGAGTTCCAGGACCAGCCGGTGTGCCAGCGCGTTGCCCCCGCAGACGATGTAGTGCTGACCGATCGGCTCGACCGGAGGGGTCCCCCACCCTTCAGAAGTCATACCGACAGACGATAGCTACGGAAAGTGTCCGGGGGATGACACTCCGGCGACCGAGGCGGATCCCCCGAACGGCCGTATCCGGCGCGCGGTCCGACCGTGGCGGCGGAGAGGCTGGGGTACGTTCCCTGCCCGCCAGCCGGCCGACCCGACCCGACCCGCCCTGCGTCACCCGACCAACGTGTCACCCGACCAGCACGGTGCCCGTCACGCGTCACCCGTCGCCCGGCGTCAGCCCGAGGAGGACACCACCGTGGCCTCTCCGATCATCACCCCCGACGGCACCCCGGCCCAGGGTCCGCTCGGACTACTCGCCAAGGCCGCCTGGCAGGTCCTGCTGGTCGCCGGGCTCGCCTCCCTCGCCCTCGGGATCGTGGTCTTCGCCTGGCCCCGGGAGACGCTCCTGGTGGTGGGCGTGCTGTTCGGCATCTACCTGCTGGTGATCGGCATCGTGCAGCTGGTCGCCGCCTTCGGCACCCACACCACCACCGCGCTACGGGTGCTGGCCTTCATCAGCGGTGCGATCTGCGTCCTGCTGGGGCTGCTCTGCTTCCGCAGCGCGGCGCAGTCGCTGCTGCTGCTCGCGCTCTGGATCGGGATCGGCTGGCTGTTCCGCGGCATCACCCAGATCGCCGCCGCGATCTCCGACCCGCTGATGCCCGCCCGCGGCTGGCAGGCCTTCGCGGGCGTGGCCAACACCCTGGCCGGCGTGCTGCTGATGGTGTGGCCCACCGGGTCGATCACCGCGCTGGCCGTACTGGCCGGGTGCTGGCTGGTGGTCCTCGGCCTGATCGAGATCGTGACGGCGTTCCAGGTCCGCCACCGGGCCAAGGAGATCCCGTCGGGGGTCTGACCGCACGAGCCGGTGCGCCGGGGCCGTGTCCCACGGGGGGCACGGCCCCGGTGCCGGGCGGAGCGGCTCAGCGGGCGGAGCGGCTCAGGGGTGCGGGTGCGGGGCGTAGCCGATCCGGAAGGTCGCGGCCTCCAGCCGGTGCGGGTCGAGCCGGACGTCGGTGAGCCGCTCGGCGAGCGCGAACGCGGCCTCGGTGTGCAGTTTGAACTCCTGCGACTCCAGCTGGAAGCCGCAGTCGGCCAGCAGCTGGGGGATGCCCGGGGCCTCGGCGTCCGAGCCGTTCCGCTGGTCGGGGAAGAGCGGCTCGAAGTGGAGGCGCTGAACGCCGTGCTCCCACCAGTGGAACTTGTCCACTGCGTTGACGTTGCGGAAGTGCGAGACCAGCCGGACGTCCCCGCCGAGCCGGGCGATCACCTCGTGCAGGCAGCCGAGGTAGCCGTTCGGCTCGATGGCGACGGCCCAGCCGTCGAGTTCGGTGACGGCGACGAACAGCCGGTCGTCCTCGTCTTCACCCCCACCGTCCTCCTCGTCCTCACCGTCCTCCTCGCCCTCGCCGTCCTCCTCGCCCTCGCCCTCGCCGTCCTCGAAGGCGCACCAGGCCTCGATCGCCGCGTCCAGCCCGGTCACCTCCCCGCCGGGCACCGCGTCGAGGCGGCGCAGCAGTTCCTCGGCGGAAATTCCCTGGACCTCGGTGAGGCAGTAGGCCTCCCGCAGGACGGGATAGTGCTGCCCGAACCAGGTGTAGTCGGTGGCGTGTGCGGTCATGACGGCGATGCTGCCAGACGCCTCGGACAGTGTTCGCCCGCGGCCGTCAGAGCCAGACCGGCTCGTCCGTCCCCCAGCGCCCGGGCGGGCGCGACCAGTCGGCGGGAGCCCCCTCGTACCCGATCGGCGGCAGGGCGTGGCACAGCCGCCCGTACGCGGAGTCGGTCTCGACGAGCCACCGGGAGGGGTCGTACGGCTCGGGCGAGGCGGCGTGCGGTGCTTCCGGTTCGATGCCGTGGAGCAGCCAGGAGGCCGTACCGGCGAGGGAGAAGCGCAGGTGGCGGCCGCCGTGGCGGCGGGTGCGCTGCTCGACGAGGGAGCGCAGGACGCCGGCGGCGATGAGGTAGCCGGTGCCGTGGTCGAGGGCCTGGGCCGGCAGCACGCCGGGACGGCCGTCGGGGTCGGGTCCGGCGGCATCATCGACGGCCTCGTGGGCGGCGATGCCGACGCCCACCTGGACCAGGCTGTCGAAGCCACGCCGTCCCGCCCAGGGGCCGGTCCAGCCCCAGGCGCAGAGCTGGGCGAGGACCAGGTCAGGGCGGCGGGCGAACAGCGCCTCGGGGCTGAGGCCGTGGGCGTCGAGGGCGCCGGGGCGGTAGCCGGTGACGACGACGTCGGCGGTGGCGAGCAGGTCCTCGAAGACGGCGCGGTCGGCCGGCGTGGTGAGGTCGAGGCGGGTGGAGCGCTTGCCGAAGCCGGTGTCGGCGTGGGCGTCATCGGCCTCGGGCAGCCGTGGCGAGTCGACGCGCAGGACGTCGGCGCCGAGCAGGGCGAGGGTGCGGGTGGCGACCGGTCCGGCGATCACCCGGGTGAGGTCGAGGACCCGGATCCCGGCGGCGGGCCGGTCCAGCGGGGCCGCGCCGAGCGGGCGGGCCGGTGCGGGCCCTGCCGTGGTCCCGACCTCGGCGGTGGCTTCGACCTCCAGGTGCTCCACGAGGGGGTGCACGGTCGGGCTCACCGGTGCGACGGCCACAGCGAGCGCCCCCGCCTCGTACGCGCGCTCCTGGATCCGCTCGGCCGGCAGCCTGCCGAGCACCTCGGCGAGCTGCTCGGGCCCGGCGTCGGCGGCGAGGCCGAGGGCGGAGAGCAGCCGGGTGCGGTGGTGCGGGTAGTTGGCGTGGGTGCGCACCCAGCCGTCGGCGGTGCGCCAGAAGCCGGAGTGCGGGGCGAAGGTGACGGGCGTGCGGCCGTCGACCGTCAGGTGCCGCTCGCTGACGAAGGCCGTGGCGACCGCCCCCTGGTCCACCCGGACGGCGGGGACGGGTGCGCCGGTGCGGTGGGCCGCGAGTTCGGCGGCGGCCAGCGAGCAGACGGCCACGGTGGCGCGGGCGAGCCGGCGCACCGGGAGACCGGAGGGCAGGACGTCCTCCGGTCCGTGGAAGGCCACCCGCTCCAACAGCTCGGGCGGTCCACCGAGAGCCGCCCAGGCGTGGGCGGTCGGGCGGTCGACGGACCCGGCGGCTCCGGCGGCTCCGGTCGTTCCGGCAGGTCCGGTCGTTCCGGTGGTTCCAGGCACTCCGGCGGTTCCCTCTGGCAACGGACGATCAGTCATGCCGGGAATTGTGCTCCCGTTCTCAGGCGGTCGCCGTGACGCCCGCCACCAGCATCAGCAGCACCGCCGAGACCACGGTCATCCGGCGGGCCGCCCGCGGGCTGCCGCCGAAGCGGCCGCCGAGCCGCCCGCTGGCGTGCGCGACCAGCCCGTACACCACGGCGCAGGCCAGCACGTTGAGCGAGCCGAGCGCGAGCACCTGCCCGCCGACCGGCAGCGCGGCGTCCGGGTCGACGAACTGCGGCACCAGGGAGAGGTAGAGCAGCAGGCCCTTGGGGTTGAGCAGCGCGGTCAGCATGCTCTGGCGCAGCACCGTCGCGGTGGGCTGTGGCTTGGGCTCGGCCAGGGCGGAGGAGCCCCCGCCCTTGCGCAGCGCCAGCAGCATCATGACGGCCAGCACCAGCAGGTACGCGGCGCCGGTGAGGCGCAGCACGGGCAGGGCGGCCGGGACGGCGCGCAGCGCGGCTGCGAGGCCGGCGCTGGACAGCAGGGTGTGGACGGCGTACCCGGCGCAGACCCCGCCGACCGCGGTCAGTGCGGCGCGGCGTCCCTGGCCGAGGCCGCGGGCGGCGATGTAGAGCCAGTCGGGGCCCGGGGTGCAGACCAGCAGGAGGTCGACTCCGAGGAAGAGGAGGAGGGCGTGGGTGTCCATGGGCGTGGGCGTGGCCTGTCGTGCTCGTCGCGGTTCGGCCCGGCGGTCGGCCGGTGCGGTCACTGAAGGTAGCCGGATCGGGCTGGCACGCGATGGCAACTTCACGCTGGTCGGAGCGGTGTTTTGGCAGAATGTTGCGCCATGGACCGAATCGACCGCAGAATCCTCCGCGAGCTCCAGCAAGACGGGCGCCTGACCAACGCCGAGCTGGCCTCCCGGGTGGACCTCACCCCCTCCCCCTGCCTGCGCAGGGTCCGCCAGCTGGAGCAGGACGGCGTGATTCGCGGGTACCGGGCGGTGCTGGACGGCGCGGCGGTCGGACGCGGCTTCCAGCCCTTCGTCACGATCACCATGCGTCACGAGGATCAGGTGACGGTCGCCGAGTTCGAGCGCCGGGTGGCCGAGCTGCCGGAGGTGGTGGAGGCGCACCGGCTCTTCGGCGAGCCGGACTACCTGCTGCGGATCGCGGTGGCCGACATAGCCTCGTACGAGCGCTTCATCACCGACGTGCTGTCCGGTCTGCCGGGCATCGCGCAGGTCAACTCCCACTTGACGATGAAGCAGGTGAAGGCCGACCGGGGGCTGCCGAGCGGCGGGTAGGGTGCGAACCGGGGCCCGTGCGGCGCACGTACGGGGCCAGAGCGACGCACTGCGACATGGGGGGCTGAATTGCGCGTGATCCGCCGTCTCGACCTGGGGTACATCGTCCGGCCGGCTTCCGAGGTGGGCGGCCCGGAGCCGCGCGTGGAGCCGGTGCTCGCGTACCTGGTCCAGCGCCCGGAGGGGCTGCTGCTGTTCGACACCGGGATCGGCGGCGGCGAGCCGGAGACCGAGGCGCACTACCGCCCGGTCCGCCGACCGCTGCCGGAGGCGCTCGCCGCGGCCGGGGTCTCCGTCGCCGACATCGACCTGGTGGTCAACTGCCACCTGCACTTCGACCACTGCGGCGGGAACCCGCTGTTCGCCGGCACGCCCGTCCTGGTCCAGGCGGGAGAGCTGGCCGCCGCCCGGCGCGGCGGGTACACGATCGACGCGCTGGTCGACTTCCCCGGTGCCGAGTACCGCGAGCTCGACGGCGAGGCCGAGGTCTGGCCCGGCGTCCGGGTGCTGCCCACCCCCGGCCACACCGGGGGCCACCAGTCGCTGCTGGTCGACCGTCCGGGCAGCGGGCCGGTCCTGCTGGCCGGGCAGGCGTACGACTTCGCCTCCGAGTACGGGCAGGCGGTGCTGGCCCGGCGGGCGGCGCGCGACGGCGTGGCCGCGCCGCTGCCCGGGTACCGGGCCTGGCTCGACCGGATGGCGGAGCACGCGCCGCACCGGGTGCTGTTCGCGCACGACCACGCCGTCTTCGAGCCGACCGACTAGCGGCGGCTTCCTCCGGCCGGGGTTCGGAACGACGTCGTGCTGCTCGGCGCTCCGAACGGCTTCGTCCTGCTCGGGGCCCGGGGCGGCTCCGTCCCGCCCGCCGAACCTCAGAAGGTGAAGCGCAGCGAGCGGACCCGGTGGTCGAAGCTGGACGGGACGATCTGCGGCTCGCCGACCGACCGCACCTCGGGCAGGCGGGTGAAGAGCTCGCGGAACAGCGCCGTCATCTCCTGCCGGGCCAGGTGCGCGCCGAGGCAGTAGTGCGGGCCCCCGCCGCCGAAGCCGAGGTGGGGGTTGGGCGTGCGGGTGACGTCGAAGGCGTCCGGCTCGGGGAACACCTCCTCGTCACGGTTGGCCGAGCCGTAGAACAGCGCGACCTTCTCGCCCGCGCGCAGCAGCGGGCCGCCGGGGCCGCCCAGCTCGTGGTCGACGGCGAGGGTCCGGTTGAACTGGATGATCGGCGTGGCGTGGCGGACGATCTCGTCCACCGCGCCTTCGAGCCGCCCGTCGAGGTCCTCGAGCAGCAGGGCGCGCTGCTCGGGATGGACGGTCAGCAGGTGCAGGCCGTGGGCCAGCGCGTTGCGGGTGGTCTCGACCCCGGCGACCAGCAGCAGGCTGAAGAAGGCGCCCAGCTCCCGACCGGTGAGCCGGCGGCCGTCCACGTCCGCCGTGACCAGCGCGGAGATCAGGTCGTCCTCCGGCCGGCGGCGGCGCCGACGGCCGATCCGGGCGACGATGCCCTGCATCCGGGCGAGCGCCCGCAGCCCGCGCCCGGGCACCCGGAGCCGACGGCGCAGCGGGCGGGCCACACCGATGTCCTCGGAGCTGCGGTTGACCAGGTCGAGGATGACGCGGCGCTGCCGCTCCGGGATGCCCATCATGGTGCAGATCACCTGGAACGGGAGCTCGGCGGCGACCGCGGCCACGAAGTCCTCCGGCCGTTCCCGCTCGATCCGGTCGACCAGCTCGGTGCTGATCCGTCGGACGTCCTCCTCGACCCGGTCGAGCAGCCGCGGGGTGAACGCGCGCGAGACGATCCGGCGCAGCTGGGCGTGACGGGGGTCGTCCAGGTTGACCATCGAGTCGCCGAACAGCAGCCGGACCCAGCGCGCAGGGACCGGGGTGGTCACGCCGGGGCCGCTGAGGAAGACCGCGGGGGTGCGGCTGGCCTCGACCACGTCGGCGTGGCGGACCAGTGCGTGGAAGCCCCGGCCGGTGGCGCGGTCGCCGAAGAACACCGGGGCGGGGCGGCTGCGCAGCTCGGCGAAGGCGGCGGCACGCGCTGGGGCGGGCAGCTGCCAGAAACGGGGGTCGGCGAGGTCGGCGCCCTCGGGCGGGGCGGGGGCCTCCTCCGGGGTCGCGGACGCGGGCGCGGCGGGCGTGTCGGCGGGGGCGGACGTGTCGGCGGGGGCAGCCGCGTCGGCGGTTGGCTCGGCCGCGTCGGCAGGATCGGTGGACTCGGCCGCGTCGGCAGGATCGGTGGACTCGGCCGCGTCGGCAGGGGCAGCCGCGCCGGCGGGCACGGTGGACTCGGGTGAGTCGGCCTGCTCTGCGGGCTCGGCCGACTTCTTGGCTGCGGCCGGTTCCGCGGCTTCGACCGTCTCCGGGGCGTCGGTCGTCCCGGCGGCCTCGGTCGCCCCGACAGGGCCGGCCGACCCGGCGGCCTCGACAGCTGCGGCCGGTTCGGCGGCCACGGCCCGCTCCCCGCGGTCCGCCGCTTCGACCGGGGCCTTCGCCTGTTCCGGGACCTTCGCCCGCTGCGGGACGGTCGGCTCCGCGGGGGCAGCGGACTCGGCACTGTCGGCAATGGGCGCCGAGGCATCCGTTGTATCCGTCGGGGTCTCCAAGACCGGACCTCCCTGCTTGCTGGACGGCATCGTTCACATACACACCGTGCTGGACTGAGCACATTAAGTGAGCATGGGGATACGTGCTGTCAAACCGCCCCGATGGTCGTACGAGCAGCTGTTCGTTCAGCCTGCCGAACCGACAGGCCGGGCCTGGCCGTGGTCGGGCGCCGTCGCGAACGGGGTCCTGGACGGGTCCTGGACGGGGTCGCGGGGCGGCGGCCGGGCATGGTCTCACGGCATAGAACCAGCCATCACCGGAGGGTGCGGTACGGACCGGGCAGGGCGGGTGCGACGATGAGTGCCATCGTGATGACCGACCGGATCCGCCTGCTGCGCGCCGCGGTCTTCGCCGCGCTGTGCGTGGCGATGGCCGCCACCGCGCACGTCGCCATGGCCGGACCCGGCGTCTCGCCGACGGCCCTGGCCGGCGGCTTCGGGACGGTCCTCGGACTGACCTGGCTGCTCGCCGGGAAGCGGCGCGGGCTCGGGGCGATCAGCCTCTGGATGGTCGTGGCGCAAACCGCGCTGCACCAGCTGTTCGAACAGGCCGGGGCGATCTCCCGAGGAGGCGGCGGTCTGGGCCGGCTCGCCACCACGGACTGGGCCGCGCTCCTGCTCTGCAATCCCGACCGGGCACCCGGCGGGCTCTCCCCGGTCGAACTGGCGCGGATGGCGGGCATCGACCCGGACGTCCCACCGGCCGCCGGCAGCCTGCGGCCGACGGCGGTGCCGCGCCACGGAGCCCCCGGGGTCACGGGCACGGACACGGACCTGCCAGGGATGACCGGGATGGCCGGGATGCCGGGGATGCCCGCCGGGCAGCACATGATGCCCGACGGCACGTTCCAAGGCGCCGCGTCGTACGGCCCGGCGCAGGACCTGGTGAGCGCGCCCGCGCACGGACCGGCGCACGACATGGCGCACGGGATGTCCCACGGCATGTCGCCGGGAATGACCGCCGCCCACGTGCTCGCCGCGCTGGCGTGTGCGCTCCTGCTCTGGCGCGGTGACGCGGCGCTGGTCCGGCTCTTCGAGCTGCTCGGCGCGCTCGGCGCCGTGGTCGCGGGGGCTCTGCTGCCCCCGCTGCTGGCGCTCTTCGCGCGCCCCTTCGGCTACCGGGTCCCGGCTCCGCCGCGCCCGGCCGACGACCGGGCCCGGCCACCCCGCTCGGTGCTGCTGACGCATGCCCTGGTCCGGCGCGGGCCGCCGGCGTTCGCCCTCGCCTGCTGACGCGCCCGCCGCTCCGTCTTCCCGCTCCCGGCCGCTTCCGGTCGCCGGGGAACTCTCGCGACGGGCAGGTCGCCCTGCCGTACGGCCGCGCCTCGTGCCGTCGTGCCGCCAGGGTGCGGGCCCGCGTCCGCCGCCGCGCCTCCCCAGGGGGCCCGGCGCGCCGCGCGGCTGCCCATGGACGCCGACGGTGCCGCGCTGCGCGGCGCCGCTCCCCGCCTTCCCCTCGGGACCTTCCCATGCCTGACTTCCACGGCGGACCGGCTGCGGCCGGCGCCACCGTCCCGCCCTTCCCGCTCCCCCGGCCACGCCGGCCGCGCCTACTGCTCGGCGATCTGCGGGTCGTCCGGAGCGCTACCTCCCGGCCGGTCCTCGCCCAGCCGGGCCAGCAGCCGGGCCGACCACTCGGGCGAGGGGCCGTCGCCGGTGCCCGCCCTTACCCGACCACGCAGCCGTTCGGCCCGGTCCAGCCACTCCCGGCAGCCGGCACAGCGCGCGACGTGCTTGTCCAGCCGGATCTCCGGCAGCCCGCCCGGTTCGCCGTCGAGCCGGGCGGACAGAGCCGTACGAAACTGCGCGCATCTCATAGGACCATCGTCCCGCATGGCCGTGGCGCCGGGACCAGCCAGGCGGGGGGCCACCGTGGATGACGAACAGCTCACCGCCCTGGCGCTGACCGCCCGCTCCGGACGGGCGGCGGACGTCGAGGCCTTCGTCCGGGCGACCCAGCGGGACGTCTGGCGCTTCGTCGCCCACCTGACGGACGTGCAGTCCGCCGACGACCTCGCGCAGGAGACCTTCCTGCGCGCGCTGCGCGGCCTGCCCGCGTTCGCGGGGCGGTCCTCGGCCCGTACGTGGCTGCTGTCGATCGCCCGGCGCACGGTGATCGACCGGTATCGGATGGCCGCCGCCCGGCCGCGTTGCGCCGCACTGCCGGACTGGCAGGAGGCGGCGGAGCGACAGATCGGCGTGCCGACGGCCGGGTTCGAGGACGGCATCGCGCTCGGCGACCTGCTCGACCGGGTGCCCGCCCAACGGCGGGAGGCCTTCGTGCTGACGCAGGTGGTCGGCCTGAGCTACGCCGAGGCGGCCGAGGTCGCCGGCTGTCCCGTCGGGACCGTCCGCTCCCGGGTCGCCCGGGCGCGGGAGGAGCTGGTGGCACGCCTGCGCGCCGCCGAGGCCGGGGAGCTCGCGACCGCCTGCTGAGCGGGGACCGACGACAGATAACAGATGACAACTTTCGAAATCTGTTATCTGTCATCTGTTCGCTGAAAGCCGTCGACTGTCGACCCCCGGGAAGAAATCCCCCAAGTGTTCGGAACCGGAGCCCCCGCGCCACCGACTGCTGTACCGGACCCCGCCGCCGAGGCGGTGTCCGCTGCAGCAGCACGGGAGACGGAGGGACTTCGTGACAGCACAACCAACCCCGGCCGCCCCATCCCTGACGGAGCGTCAACCGCCAGCCGACCGCTGGAGCCTGGTCGTAGCCGCCGGCCTGCTGTCGTTCGTCGCGATGCTCGACATGAACGTGGTCAACCTCGCGCTCACCGACATCTCGGCCGGCCTGCACGTCTCCCCCGGGGTCGCCCAGTGGGCCGTCCTCGGGTATCAGCTCCCGCTCGTCGCCCTGCTGTTGCCCGCCGGGCGGTGGCTGGATCAGGTCGGCACCCGCTCGGCCCTGCTGTTCGCCGTCGGCTGCTTCGCCCTGTGCAGCGTGCTGGCCGCCTGCGCCCCGTGGGCCGGTTGGCTGATCGCGGCCCGGATGCTCCAAGGCGCCTTCGGAGCCGTGCTCTTCGTCCTGATGCCGGTGCTCGCCGCGACCTCCGTCCGGCCCGAGCTGCGCGGCCGGGCGATGAGCGTGCCCGCGACACTCGGTCCGCTCGGCGCCGTCACCGGGCCGGTGGTCGGCGGTCTGCTGCTGGACCACCTGGGCTGGCGGGCGATCTTCCTGGTGAAGCTGCCGGTCTGCCTGGCCGCCGTCCTGGTCGTGTGGCGTCGCGCCCCGCGTCGCGGCGGGCTGCGGCCGCCCGACCGGTCCTCGCTCGGCGACGCCGGGCTGATCGGCGCCGCCGTGGCCGCCGTCCTGCTCGGGCTCACCCTGGCCCCACAGGCACCGGGGTGGCTGCTGCTCGCCCTGCCCGCCGTGCCGCTGGTGCTGCTCTGGCTGCGCCGCCCGGGCGGGCGGCCGGTGGCCGAGGTGCTGCGGGCCGCCGGGACCGCCGGGGTCAACGCCTCGGTGCTGGCGCTCGCCGCCGGCTTCGCGGCCTGCCACTACCTGCTCGCCCAGCACCTGCGCGGCCCCCGGGGCGAGAGCGCCACCGCCACCGCGCTCACCATGCTGGCGTTCCCGCTCGGCATGGTGCTGGCCGGCCGGGTCGGCGGCCGGCTGGCCGACCGCTGGGGCGCCCGACCGACCGCGCTCACCGGCGCCGCCGTCACGGCCCTCGGCCTGGCCCTGCTCGTCCCGCTGGACGCCGGTTGGTCCGCCGCCGAGATAGCAGCGCGACTCGCGCTCGCCGGTGCCGGGATGGGCCTCAACGGCGGCCCCACCCAGGCCCTGGTGATGTCCGCCTCCCCGCCCGGAAAGCTCGCCACCGCCGGCTCCGCCGTCCAGCTCGCCCGCAGCCTCGGCTTCGCCCTCGGCCCGGCCCTCGCCACCGCCGCCGCCCTGGCCGGCGGCCGCACCGTCACCGGGACCCGCGCCGGGATCGCGCTGGCCGCACTCGTCGCGGCCACCGCCGTCGCCCTGCTCGCGCTGCACCGCCGCCCCACGCCCTGACCGCCCCACGCCACACCACCCCGACCCGCACCGCGACACAGCTCCCCGAACCCCCGCACCACCCCCGACCCGCACCACACCGCACCGAAGGATCCCCGATGACCGAAACGATCCCCGGCCCGGCCTCCGCCGACGACGACGTCCCGGGCTGCCCGTACGGGTACGACCGGCTCCCCTCCCCCGTCCCGCTGTACGGCCCGGCGTACAAGCGCGACCCGTACCCCCTCTACCAGCGGATGCGCGAGGCCGGGCCGGTGCACCGGGTGGAGTTCCCGAGCGGCATCCACGCCTGGCTGGTCACCGGCTACCGGGCCGCCCACGCGGCCCTCAACGACCCCCGCCTCGGCAAGAACCACGCACTGGGCAACGACAACTGGCGCCGACTCGCGTCGATCATGCCCGAGCCGCAGCACTCCCAGCTCCAGGTCCACCTGCTCCACCAGGACCCGCCCAAGCACACCTCGATGCGCCGGCTCGTGCTGGACGCCTTCGCCCCGCGCCGGGTGGAGTCGCTGCGCCCCCGGTTCCGGGAGCTGGCCGACGCGCTGGTGGACGAGCTGCCGGAGTCCGGCGGCGCGGACCTGGTGGCCGGCTTCGCGGCCCACTACCCCTTCCGGGTGCTCGCCGAAGTCATCGGACTGCCAACCGAGTTGGCGGAGCGCTTCGACCGGGACTGGGGCAAGGTGGTCGCGCCGGTCGGCCCGCAGGACCCCGGCCGTCCGGCGTACGAGGCGCGGCTGCGCGGCCTCCAGACGTACATCGCCGACGTCGTCGCCCGCAAGCGCGCCGACTGCCGGGAGCCCGGCTGGGCGGCGCAGGAGGACCTGCTGGGCCGGCTCGTCGCCGCCCATGACGCGGGCGAGTTGAGCCGCGCCGAGCTCGACTCCATGGTGTTCCAGCTGCTCGTCGCCGGGCAGGAGCCGGTGACCAACCAGATCACCACCATGCTGGTCACCCTGCTGCGCCACCCCGAGCAGCTCGCCCGGCTGCGCGAGGGCGTCGACGAGCCCGGCCGACTCGCCCGGGCGGTGGAGGAACTGCTGCGCCACGACGCCGCGTTCGAGCTCACCACCTGGCGGTTCTTCGCCGAGGACAGCGACCTGTTCGGCACCGCCGTCCCGGCGGGCGACTCGGTGATCGTCTCGCTCTGCGCCGCCAACCGCGACGAGGCACAGTTCCCCGAGCCCGACCGCCTCGACCTCGACCGCACGCCCAACGCCCACCTGGCCTTCGGCCACGGCATCCACTTCTGCCCGGGCGCCGCGCTGGCCCGGGCAGAACTCCAGATCGCCCTCGCCACCCTGCTCACCCGACTGCCCGGCCTGCGCCCGGCCGAGGCGCCCGGCGACGGTCTGGCGGACCTGACCTGGGTCCCCGCCGTCCTGGCGCGCGGCGTGAGCCGGCTGCCGGTCGCCTACGACCACCGCCGCTGACCCCGGACGCGTCCCGCCACCCGGCTCCACCCGCCCGGAGCCGCGCCCCGCACCCCGCACCCCGCACCCCGCACCCCGCGCCCCGCACGACCTTCCCTGGAGGACCCGCCATGCCGCCCGTCGGCACCGCCCCTGCCGTCATCACCCCCCACGCGCCCGACGCCCCCGACGCCCCCGACGGCCCCGGAACCCGCGCCGGCGCCACCGCCCTCGCCGCCCGCGTCCTCGGCCTGCTGCTGCCACACCGTCGCGCCTCGGACCCGGAGTTCGACGCCGGCCCGGAGCACTTCCCGCTCCAGCTGGCGCAGTTGGCGGACTTCATCACCGCCGGCGAGCCGATCGTCCTCACCCTGCCCGGCTTCCCCTGCAAGTCGCCGAACCCGGCGAAGGTGCTCGGCCACCTGCCGGACGAGGGCGAACGGCTGTCGCTGACCTTCCTCGACGGGCTCTGCGCCGAGATCGGCCGCCTGCACGCGCCCGGCGCCCGCATCCTGATCTGCTCGGACGGCCACATCTTCGGCGATCTGATCAACGTCCCGGACGATCACATAGACGCCTACTCGGACGCCCTGACCGCGATGATCGCCCACGAGGGCCTCTCCCACCTCGACACCTTCGACCTGCGGGCCGTCCTCGGCGACCTCCCGTACGACGAGAAACGCGCCCGGGTGCACGCCCAGTACGCGCCGAGCGTCGAGGAGTTGCGCGAGCAGGTGCTGACCGAGGAGGAGACCCTGCGGCTCTACCGGGGCATCACCCGCTTCCTCACCGAGGACACCATCGGCTTCACCGGCACCCGTTCCGCCCTCCAGCGGGAGTGCCGCCGCCGCGCCTACGGGGTGATCCAACGCAGCCGTGCCTGGGGCGAGTTGATCGCCGAGCACCACCCGCGCGCCGTCCGGCTCTCCATCCACCCGCAGCCGGCCGGGGCGTCCAAGTTCGGCATCCGACTGCTGGCGTCCGCCGATGCCTGGACCACGCCCTGGCACTCGGCGGTGCTCCACCGCACCGGCGGCAAGCGGGAGTTGCTGCGCAACGACGAGGCCGCCAGACTTGGCCGGCTGGTGCTGCGGGACGGCAGGCCGAGCCACTACGAGGGCTGCTGAGGCACGCCTCGCCGGCCCGCGCGGGCCGGGTGGCACCGGGGGCGGCCGGCCCCTGCGCTACCCGGCCCTGCCGTCGACCCCGCAGCGCGTGGGAGCGATGGCCGGGTCCGCCGCCGGGGCACGGTGGTCGAAGGCGATCAACGGGTCGCCGGTGAGCGGGTGTTCCACCACCGCCGCCCGTACCCCGAAGACCTCGGCCAGCAGCCCGGCGGTCAGCACCTCGCGCGGCGCCCCGGAGGCCACCAGGGCGCCGCGGTGCAGGACGTGCAGCCGGTCGCAGACCGAGGCGGCGGCGTTGAGGTCGTGCAGGGCCACCAGGGTCGTGCGGCGCTGCTCCCGGAGCAGCGCCAGCAGTTCGACCTGGTGCCGGACGTCCAGGTGGTTGGTCGGCTCGTCCAGCACCAGGACGTCCGGCTGCTGCGCGAGCGCCCGGGCGAGCAGCACCCGTTGCCTCTCGCCGCCGGACAGTTGGGCGAAGCGGCGGTCGCCGGCCTCGGCCATGCCGACCCGGTCGAGCGCCTCGGCGGTGATCCGGTGGTCCTCGGCGCCGTCCGCCGCGAAGGCCCGCTTGTAGGGCGTGCGGCCCATCGCGACCACCTCGCGGACGCTCAACTCGAAGTCCCCGCCGCGCTCCTGGGGCAGCGCCCCGATGTGCCGGGCGGACTGCGCGGGCCGCAGCTCCGCCAGGTCCCGCCCGGCCAGCAGCACTCGGCCCGCGCTGGGCCGCAGGTGCCGGTAGACGGTGCGCAGCAGGCTGGACTTGCCGCTGCCGTTGGGCCCGACCAGTCCGGCGATCTCTCCCTCCTCGGCGATCAGGTTGGCCCCGGCCAGCACCGTCCGGCCGGCCAGGGCGACGCTCAGGTCCTCGACGGCGATCCTCAACTGCGCTCCAGTCGTCGGTCCAGCAGGTAGAGCAGGGTGGGGGCGCCGAGGACGGCGGTGACCACGCCGATCGGCAGTTCCTGGCCGTCCAGGGCGGTGCGGGCCACGGTGTCGACGACGACCAGCAGCAGCGCCCCGGTCAGCGCGGACAGCGGGAGCAGCCGCCGGTGGTCGCCGCCGAGCAGCAGTCGGCACACGTGCGGCACCATCAGTCCGACGAAGCCGATCGCCCCGGAGACCGCGACCAGCACCCCGGTGAGCACGCTGGTGACGACGAAGACCTCGCGGCGCAGCCGGGTGACGTCCACGCCGAGCCCGGCGGCCGTCTCGTCGCCCATCAGCATCGCGTTGAGCCCCCGGGCGCGGGCCTGGAGCAGCGCCAGTCCCACCGCCACAGCGACGGCGGGGAGGGCGAGTTGGGCCCAGACGGCGCCGCCGAGGCTGCCCATCAGCCAGAACAGCACGCCTCTGGTCTGCTGCTCGTCGCGGGTCTGCAGGACGAGGTAGCTGGTGATGCCGCCGAGGAACTGGGCGATGCCGATGCCCGCGAGGACCAGGCGCAGCGGGGAGAAGCCGCCACCGCGGCGGGCCATCAGCCAGACCAGTGAGAACGCGGCGAGCGCGCCGGCGAACGCCGCCAGGGAGACGGTGAGGCCGAGCGCGCTGCCGAAGGAGAGCTGGAGACCGAGGGTGGTGCCGAGGACGATGGCGGCGACCGCGCCGAGCGAGGCGCCGGAGGAGATGCCGAGCAGGTAGGGGTCGGCGAGCGGGTTGCGGACCAGGGCCTGTACGGCGGTGCCGACCAGGCCGAGTCCGGCGCCGACCACGGCGGCCAACAGGGCGCGTGGGACGCGCAGTTGCCAGACGATGAGGTCGCGGGTGCCGGGTTCGGGGGCCCGGCCGGCGAGTCGGCGGGCGACCACCGACCAGACCTCGCCGGGCGGGACGTCCACCGAGCCGAGTGAGACGGCGGCGGTCAGCGCGAGTACCAGGGCGGCGGTGAGGGCGGCGGCCAGCGGCCCGGCCCGCAGGGTGCGGGCCGGGCGGGCGTCGCCGCGCTCCTTCCGGGAGGTGGCCGAAGTCACCGGCTACTGCCCGTTCTTGGCGAGGTCGGGGCTCTTGACCAGGTCCGGGTGGATGGTGGCGGCGATCTGCCGGACGGCGTCGGCGTTGCGGACCCCCGCGATGGTGGTCACCTCGGAGCCGAGCCGGACGAAGTGCCCCTCCTGGACGGCCTTCAGGCCCTGGGTCGCGGGAAAGTCCTTCAGGAAGGCCTCGGCCTCGTCGAAGGCCTTGCGGGTGGCCTCCTCGCTGCCCCGGTTGCGCACGGCCAGCTGGATCCAGTCCGGGTTCTTGGCGACCACGTCCTCCCAGGAGCCGGGCTTGAAGTCGGCGTCGCAGTCGGCGAACACGTTGCGCGCCCCGGCCTGGCTGATCACGGCGTTGGCGACCTGTCGGCCGCAGACCGCCACCGGCTGCTTGGTGCCGGCGTCGAAGTCGAAGACGAAGTAGCTCGGCCGCTGTGCCTCCGGCACGGCGGCGAGCGCGGTGCGGACCTCGCCGAGTTGCTTCTCCATCCCGGCGACCAGTTCCTCCGCGCGCGCCGCGGTTCCGGTGACGGCGCCGAGCCGGCGGACGTCCTCCTCGATCCCGGCGAGGTCGGTGCGCGGCGCCTTGGCGGCCTTCGGTGTCCCGGCGCAGGCGGTGGAGAGCAGGTAGACGTGCTGGATGCCGGCCGCCGCGTACTCCTCCTCGCTCGGCCCGGTGGCGCCGCCGCCCATCATCGGCATCGCGCCGAAGGTGTCCACGTAGAGGTCGGCTCCGGAGCCGAGCAGCTTCTCCTTGGCTATGCCCTTGTCCCCGAGCGCCGGCACCTTGGCGCCCTGCTCGGCGAGGTCGGCGGGCAGGGTGCCCTTGCCGGGCGGGAAGCCGGTGCCGATCACCCGCTCCCCCGCGCCGAGTCGGAGCAGCAGCTCCAGGCTGGAGGCGTTGCTGGTGACGATCCTGGCGGGCGCCTTGGCGATGGTGGTCTCCTTGCCCGCGCAGTCGGCGACCTTGACGGGGAATCCACCACCGGGGGCGGGCTGGACGGTGACGGAGGCGCTCTGCCCGCCCCCGGTCCCGCTTCCGCAGGCCGTGGCGAACAGGGCGACGGCGGCCGCGATTCCGCAGACGACGCGAGGGCGCATGACAACTCTCTCCTGGTCGGTGATCGCGCTCGGCGATCGTGTTCGGTGCTTGGTGCTTGCGTTCGGTGCTCGGTGCTCGGCGTTGGCACTCGGCGCTCGTGCGTGCCGAGGGCCCGTGCTGCGGACCCGGACCAGGTAGTCGGACGGCCCGGGCGGCCGGTTCCCCGCGATTCGCGACCGGTCGCCTGCGGCGCGCCCCCTCGCCGGGAAGCCGGACGTAGGCTGGCCGGATGGCCGCCCCCACCGCCCCGCGCGACGACCTCGACCTTCCCGTCCGGCTCGGGCCGCGCCCGCCCCGCCGGGTGGTCTCGCTGGTGCCCTCACTGACCGAGGCGGTCGCCGCCACCGCGCCCGGGCTGCTGGTCGGCGCCACGAACTGGTGCAGCCACCCCGCCGACCTGTCCGTCACCCGGATCGGCGGCACCAAGAACCCGGACGTCCCGCGCGTCCTCGCGCTCGCACCCGACCTCGTCCTCGCGAACGACGAGGAGAACCGGCGCCCCGACCTGGACGCGCTGCGGGCGGCCGGCGTCCCGGTCTGGGTCACCGACATCCGCACCCTGGACGACGCCTTCCGCTCCCTGGACCGGCTGTTGACCACCGCCTGCGGGCTGCCCCGCCCGGCCTGGCTGGACGAGGCGGAGGCGGCCTGGGCCCCCGTCTGCAGCGGCGGCACTCCTCCGGACGTCGACGGCCCGCGGACCGTCGTGCCGATCTGGCGCCGACCGTGGATGGTCCTCGGGAGCGACACCTTCGCCGGGGACCTGCTGCGCCGGCTGGGCCTGCGGCTCGTCCACGCCGACCACCCCGAGCGCTACCCCGCCGTCCCGCTTACCGAACTGATCGCCTGTCGGCCGGAATTGGTGGTCCTACCGGACGAGCCGTACCGGTTCACGGCCGAGGACGGCCCGGAGGCATTCCCGGAGACACCGGCGGCGCTGGTCAGCGGACGGCACCTGACCTGGTACGGGCCGTCGCTGGTGACGGCCCCGGCCGTGCTTCGGCGGGCCCTCGACCATCCGCTCGGTCCTGGTGGCAGGGGCACCTCGTAGGATGACCGCCACTCACCGGCGGCCGCCGGTGACCAGTGGGGGGACCACACATGAGAGTGAGCACGACCGGGCGGACCCTGGGCCTGATGTCCGCCGCCGCCGTCTCGGCCGCCGTCCTGGCCGGCTGCGGCACCGAGCACGCCGACAGTCACCGGGACGCGTCGTCCGGCGGCACCCCGGTGGCCGCGAGCGCCTCGCCCGTCGCGACACCGAGCGAGAGCCCGTCCGCGAGCACCGCGCCGAGCCCGACCGCACCGGCGAGCACGAGCCCCGCCGCCACCCAGGGCCTGGCCACCGGACAGAGCACCGGCCCGGGCACCTTCGGAAAGCCCTCCCCGAGCACACAGCCGGGCAGCACCGCCAAGGCCGGAGCCGGCAGCCTGCCCGCCGGGGTGACGACCCAGCCGCCCGTCGCCAAGCCCGTCGTCGCGGCGCCGGTGCCGAGCGCCAAGCCCGGCCCGGTCGCGCCTCCACCGCCGGCGCTCTCGACCCCGCACGTGCCCCCGGCGCAGAGCGGCTGCGCGCCCGGCAAGCCCCGGCCGGACGAGGCCAAGGAGGCCGTCGGCGCGGCGCTCGGGGCGGCGGCCGGCCAGACCCGGACGCTCAGGCTCGGCAGCGGCGGCACCGACCAGCTCCCGCCGCTGCCCGTCAACCTCGTCAGGGCGATCGCCTGGCAGGAGAGCGGCTGGCAGTCCGGCATCGTCGCCTGCGACGGCGGAATCGGCACCATGCAGGTCATGCCGAACACCGTCAGCTGGATGAACGGCAAGTTCGGCACCACCTCCGACCCCGCCACCCTCGCCGGGAACGTCCAGCTCGGCACCCAGCTGCTCGACTGGCTCGTCGCCTACTACGGCGACTCCTCGTTCGGCGGCAAGTACGACCTCTCCCCCGACCCGGTCACCGGCAAGACGCCGCTGCTCGACCTGGTCGTCTCCGCGTACAACGCGGGCGCGGGCAACGTGCACTACAGCGTCGTCATCGACCCGGCCACCGGCGAGGCCGTCGGCAGCCTGGCCATCCCCAACCCGGCGTACGTCGCCAACGTGAAGGCGCTGATGTCCAGCCAGCCGTGGAACAAGGCCGGCTGACGGAGGGCACCGTTTCACCCCCGGAACACGACGGGGCCCGGGACGCGTGCTCGCGTCCCGGGCCCCGGCCCTGCGGCCGTACGTCGTCAGCCGCGCGCGGCGGCGACGGCGGCGCCCAGCGCCTCCTTGATCCGGGGGCCGAGGCGGGCGAAGCCCAGCTCCTTCATGGCCGCCCGCAGCAGCTCCTCGTCGCTCCGCTCGACACCGTCACCGTCCACCCACCGCACGACGGCGAGCAGTTCCTCGGCGGAGTAGGCGGTCACGGGGCGACCGGGCGTGAAGTCCGGCTTCGCGGGACGGGCGTCGGCCTCCGGCTCGGCGACCGGAGCCTCGGCGACGACGGGCTCGGCCTCGATGACCGGCTCCTCTGCCTCGACGACCGGCTCCGCCACCTCGACGGCAACAGCCTCGGTCTCGGCGACGGGCTCCTCGACAACGGTCTCGGACTCGGACTCGACGACCGGCTCAACCTCAGCCTCAGCAGCTTCGACAACCGCATCGGCACCCTCGACCTCGGCCGACTCCTCGGCGGCAGGCTCCGCCGCTACGACCTCAGGCTCGGTCTCGGACTCGGTCTCGATCTCGGCCGCCGGCGCGACCTCAGCAGCGGCCTCCTCGACCTCAACGGCCGGTTCCTCGACCGCAGGCTCCGCCACGACGACCTCGGCGACTACCTCAGCGGCCTCGGCGGCAGGCTCCGCCGCTACGGCCTCAGGCTCGGTCTCGGACTCGGACTCGGACTCGACGACCGGCTCAACCTCAGCCTCAGCAGCTTCGACAACCGCATCGGCACCCTCGACCTCGGCCGACTCCTCGGCGGCAGGCTCCGCCGCTACGGCCTCAGGCTCGGACTCGGACTCGATCTCGGCCGCCGGCGCGACCTCAGCAGCGGCCTCCTCGACCTCAACGGCCGGTTCCTCGACCGCGACGGCGGGCTCGGCCACGGCGGGCTCTGCGACGACAGCCTCAGGCTCGGGCTCTGCGACGACAGCCTCAGGCGCGTTCTCGACCACCGGCGCGACCGCGTCCTCGACGGCCGGCTCCTCGACCGTGACCTCGGCAGCGGTCTCCTCGGCCCCTACGGCCTCAACGACCTCAATGACCTCGGCGCTCTCGGTGACCGGGGCGTCCTCCGGCTCCACCTCCGCCGTCGGCTCGTCCGCGGCCTCGGCCAGAGCGGCGGTCGCGGCGGCCACCAGGTCGTCGGCCGCCGGGGAAGGCGCCGGGAGGGAGACCACGGCAACCGGCGTCTCCTCCTCGGCCTGCGCCGCCGGCGGCTCGTCGTCAGCGGCACCCGCGTCCGACGCCGTCTCTGCCTCCGCCCCTACCTCTACCTCGACCTCCGTCACGACGTCGGCCTCGACCTCGTCAGCCTCGGTCACAGTCGCCGCAGCAGCGTCGTCGGCCGACTCCGCCACAGGCGTCACCAGGACCGGGACCTCCTCCACGAGGCCGTCCCGCTGCCCGGCGGCCAGCGCCTGCAGGGCAGCCGCCTCGGCGTCAGCCCGGTCGACCGACTCCTCGGTCCCCGGCTCGTCGGTCCCGGACTGCTCGGCCGCAGCCTCCTCTGCACCGGTCCCACCGTCGACCTCGGCGCCGACCTCGACCGCGGTCTCGGCCGCCGCCTCCGCGGTCTCCTCGGTACCCGGCTGCTCCTCGACCACCGTCTCCTCGACCGCGACAGCGGCCGCCTGCTCCGCCAGCCCGTCCCGCTGCCCGCCGGCGAGCGCCTGGCGGGCCGTGTAAGCGGCCTCGGCGGCGCGGCGGTCGGCCTTGGCGGCGGCGAGTTCGGCGAGCAGGTCGGCGAGGCCGGCCTCCTCCAGGCCGGCGCGCAGGCCGCGGATGGTGGGCAGGCGGTAGAGGGTGCCCTCGTCCGCGGCGAGCCGCTCGACCAGGTCGATCAGCTCGGCGAAGGGCAGCCCGTCCAGGTCGTGGTCGGGCAGCAGGCGGGCGAGGCCGCGCAGGCCGGTGTTGATCGCCTCGAAGGCCTGGGCGGTGCGGTCGACCAGGGCGCCGTCGGTGGGCACCCGCGGGAGGGTGCCGACCGGGGCGAGCGCGGCCCAGGCGCGGCGCTCGATCTCCGCGGAGGTGAGAGCCTCGTGCAGGTCCTCCCGGCGGATGCGCCGGTCGATGGCGAGCGCGACGGCCTGCTTGCGCAGCGAGCGGCCCCGCAGCCAGGAGAGCTTGACGCCGTTCTCGCGGCGCCAGGCGCTGTCGGCGGTGGCGGCGGCGAGGGCGCCGAGGTCGGCGTCGTACGCGGCGGGGAAGAGGGTCGCGGAGGTGCGGTGCACCCGCTGGAGCATCTCGACCAGGAGCGCGGTCTTGGCGACGGTGTCGGGCTCTTCGAGCTTGGCGTCGGCGGCGAGGGCGGCGACGGCCTCCCGGGTCTGCTGGAGGTCGCTGCCGCGCAGCTCGGCGAGGGCCGTGGAGGCGGCGCGGGCGTCCTCGGGGGTGGCGACGGTGTCGACGGCCGCGTACCAGGCGTGGGTCTCGGCGGTGAGCGTGAAGGCCCCGAGCTCCGCGTAGCGGCCGAGGTCCTCGCGGAGGTCGGGCTCCGCGGCGGCGTCCTGGGGGTCCTTGACGTCTGCGGCGTCGGCGACGTCCGCCGGGTCGGCTGCGTCGGCGTTGCGCGAGTGAAGCACTGTCATGTGAGGTCCGGTTCTGGGCGACGACGGCGGGGCTGGCGGCGAGGGGGCGGCGGACCGGGTGCGCGAGGTCGCCCCTGGGGGGCAAGGGGGCGCGCGGTCGGGCTGCCGGTTGTGGACGCCCAGAATACGGGTGCCCGTTCGAGCCTTGCACGCACCCACCGTCCGGATGGGCGGGTGTCGTATGCCATACCGCCCGCCTGGCCGCCACTCGGGCGGTCCGCACGGGTGGTCCGCACGGCGGTCCGTCCTTGGTCCGTCATTGGTCCGTCATTGCTCCGGACGGGTGTCCGTGCTGCTCACGGCTCCTCTCCGCGGGGCCCGCGCCGTCCCCCGTCGGACGGCCCGGACGGCCCTGACGGACCGGACCGGCGGCCGGACTGGCGGCCGGGCCGCTGGAACCCTCCCAGCGGCACCTCCCGGACGCCCCGGCCTCCCGCCGGGCCCCGCCGGCCGAGCGGCGGCCGGTACCCGGCGCGGCCGAGGGCCCGCAGATCGACCGGCGCGAGGTACTCGCTGAGCGCGGTTCGGTGCCACCACGCGCCGGTTTCCCGCAGTTCGCGCCAATCGGTGAACCGGTACAGGTAGAGGGTCGCCCGGACGTGGGTCGGCGGGGCGTCCGGGAAGGGGTTGTGGCGCAGCAGGCGCAGGGTGGCCCGGTCGCCGGCGAGCAGGCGGGCGACGAAGGGCAGGAACCAGGGGCGGGCGTAGGCGGGCGAGATGCCAGCGAACCACATCAGCCAGTCGAGCCGCAGGTGGTAGGGCGCGAACTGGCGCGGGAGTCGGCGGACGTCACCGGGCTTGCCCTTGAAGCCGTACTCGCGCCAGACGGTGTGCGGGGTGAGCACCGCCTCGTCGGTGCCCTCGACCACCACCTCCTGGCGGAGCCGGTTGACGCTGCCGAAGGCGCCGTAGGTGTTGACGAGGTGCAGCCGGTTGAAGGAGCGGTTCATGGCCTGGCCGCGGGACAGCATGTTGCGCACCGGCCAGTAGCTGAGCACGACGACGGCGGCGGTCAGCGCGATCACCAGCGCCTCGTACCAGGCCGGCGCGCCGGGGTACGCGCGGGCGTGGACGGGCAGGCCGAGGCGGGCGGGCTGCACGGCGGCGATGGCGAGGGCGATGGTCAGCCAGTTGAGCCAGGCGAAGTTGCCGGAGGCGACCAGCCAGAGCTGGGTGGCGAGGACGGCGCAGGCCGCGTAGCTCGCGACCGGCTGCGGCAGCAGCAGGCAGACCGGTACGACGAGTTGGACGACGTGGTTGGCGGCGGCCTCGACCCGGTGCAGCGGGGCGGGCAGGTGGTGGAAGAACCAGCTGAGCGGTCCGGGCATCGGCTGGGTCTCGTGGTGGTACTGGAGGCAGGTCAGGTCACGCCAGCAGCTGTCGCCGCGCAGCTTGATCAGTCCGGCGCCGAACTCGACCCGGAAGACCAGCCATCGCATCAGCCAGAGCACCGGGGCGGGCGGGGCGGTGTCGGCGTTGCCGAGGAACGCAGCGAGGAAGCCGGCTTCGAGCAGCAGGGACTCCCAGCCGAAGGAGTACCAGGTCTGCCCGACGTTGACGATGGAGAGGTAGAGGCCCCAGAGCGCCATCCACAGCAGGACGGACGCCCAGAGCGGGACGGCGTCGCCGAGCCCGGCCACCACGGCGGCGGCGAGGGCGGCGCCGCTCCAGGCGACGGCGGCGAAGAACCGGTCGCTGTAGTGGAGGTGAAACAGGCCGGGTGACTGTCGGAACGGGACGCGGGCGGTGAACCGGGGCACGGGCAGCATGCCGTCGGCGCCGATCAGGGCGCGGAACTGCGCGGCGGCGGCCAGGAATCCGATCAGGTAGAGCGCGGCGAGCAGGCGTTGGACGAGCAGTCGGCTCAGCCAGTAGTCGGGGGCGGCGAACCAGTCCATGCGGCCCATGCCTACCACCCGGGACCCCGGGCGCGGGGCCGGTCGGGGCGGTGGTACGGGGTCGGTTCACCCGCTCGGCCCGGACGGCGGGCCCGGCGGGCTCGGGCGGGCTCCGACTCGGGCGGGCTCCGGCGGGGTTCGGGTCCGGCGGGCTCCGACTCGGGCGGGGCTCGGCTCCGACTCGGGCGGGCTCCGGCGGGCTCCCGGTGAACTCCCGTCCCCGGACGGCACCGTGGCGGCACCGCGCCGGCACCGGGGCCGCACCGCGGCGGGGTCCTCTCCACGGGGTGAGAGGCGCCCGCCACGGTGGTGGACGGTCCGCACCGGCCGGGGTTCAGCCGGGCAGGCGGGTTCCGGCCTCGCCGGCGATGGCCGAGCGGCCGGGCACCGAGGCGCCGCTCTGCTGGAGCCGGTCGACGAGCAGGGCGGCCAGCGTGCCGAGCTCCTCCTCGGTGCGGGAGCGGGCGGTGATGTCCATGCCGACGGTGAGGACGCCGTTGATCCGGCCGGTGAGCGCGGCCCGCAGCGGGGTGCAGGTGAAGCTGAAGACCTGTGGGCCGCGCTGGGCGTCCGGGCGGGCGGACTGGATCCGGACGTCGTCGAGGACGGCGGTGCGACCGGTGTGGTAGGCCTCGGCGACGGTCTGTTCGAGGCCTACCGCGCCGAGCAGCGGGTACGCGGCGCCGATCGTCCCGTAGGCCGTCGGCGCGCCGAAGGTGTCGGCGTGCTGGGCGTTGGCGTACCGGATCTCCTGGCCCGGGCCCTCGGTGAGCATGATGGGGAACGGCGAGCCGTCGAAGGCGGCGAACATCTCCTGGCGCTGGGCGAGCAGGCTGTCGCGCAGCCGGATCTCGGAGAGCAGCGCCTCGGCGAGGTGCTGGATGTCGCGCAGCCGCTCGCGCCCCCACTGCCGGGGTTCCCGGTCGAGGACGCAGACGGTGCCGATGACGGTGTTGGTGTCGTCGACGAGCGGGGCGCCGAGGTAGGCGCGGACGCCGAGTTCGTCCACCACCGGGTTCCCGGCGAACCGGGGGTAGGCGAGGATGTCGTCGAGGGCGAGGGGGGAGCGCTGGGCGACCACGTGCGGGCAGAAGCCGTGACTCAGCGGCATCTCGCGGGTGGGGAGGTCGAAGGCGATGCCGCGGTCCGCCCAGGACGACCCGTCCTCGGCCGGGGCGTCGGCCGAACTTGGCGGGATGTAGAGCCCCCGGAACATCTGGCGCTCGTCGTTGATGAAGTTGACCATCGCGATGGGAGCGCGCGTGATACTGGCTGCCAGGTGGGCGAAGCGGTCGAAGGCCTCGTCCGCGGACGGGTCGTTGAGCCCAAGGCCGCGCAGCCTGCGGGTTCGCGCGGACTCCCCGGAGGCACCCGGGAACTGGCCTTGAGTGCTCATCACATCAGTCATGGCGCACATGTAACCAGACATCAGAACCGCTGGAACGCTTTGATCGGGCGTTCCTCGGCATTGCCGATGGCTTGTCAAAACCGCATGTGAACGACAGGTCGACGGACCGTCACGGAAGCGAAGTTCGATTCCCGTCCGAGGCTCGGGCGAAACCCCTCCCGGCGGGGATGGACCGAATCGCGCCAATCCAAGATCGACTCTGGGATGCCCCGGTGCCCCATACAACAATGAGCCCTGCCGAAGACACGGACGGCGCCCGTCACCGGGACACCGCCCCGTGACGCATGCGCCGATCGCACCGGGGCGACCGGCCGGAACTCCCGCACCCCCACCGCCCCCCCGAGGGCGTCGCCGGAGCGGCATCGACGGCACGGACGGAGGCACGGCACCACACGCATCGAGAGGACCGGAGCAATGGCGATGGACTACTTCACCGACGACCGTCACGAGGACCTTCGCGCCGAGGTCCGTGACTTCGCGGAGAAGGAGGTGCGGCCGAGGGTGGCCGGGATGGAGTCCGAACGGAAGATCGAGTTCGAGCTGGCCCGGGAGATCGCCCGCCAGGGCTGGATCGGCGTGACGATCCCGCGGGAGTTCGGCGGCCTCGGCCTGGGGCACGTCGCCAAGACCGTGATCATCGAGGAGCTGGCCCGGGTCAGCGGGGCCGCGGGCTCGATCGCGCAGGCCTCCCAGCTGGGCGTGGCCAAGGTCCTCCACTACGGCTCCCAGGCCCAACGCCGCAAGTGGCTGCCGAAGTTCGCCTCCGGAGAGTGCCTGCCGACCATCGCCGTCACCGAGCCGGAGTCCGGCGGGCACGTGCTCGGGATGACCGGCACCGCGGTCCGCGACGGCGACGAGTACGTGCTCAACGGCCGCAAGTGCTTCGTCGGCAACTCCCACATCGGGGACGTGCACGGCGTGGTCCTGCGCACCGGCCGGGGCAGCCGGGGCCTGTCCGCCTTCCTGGTCGAGAGCGACCGCGTGGGGTTCCGCACCGGCTCCCCCGGGTCGCAGAGCGGGCTGCACGGCTTCAGCTTCGGCGAGATCCTCCTGGAGGACTGCCGCGTTCCGGCCGCCAACCGGCTCGGCCGGGAGGGGCAGGGCCTGGACGTCGCCTACTCCTCCTCCACCCTCTACGGCCGGATCAACCTCGCCGCCGTCGCGCTCGGCATCCACACCGCGGTCGTCGAGGACACCGTCCGGTTCGCCGAGGGGCGCGTCCTGTACGGTCGGCCGATCAACCAACTTCCCAACATCATGCTCAAGTTGGGCGAGATGCAGTCCCGGCTGATGACCGCCAGACTCGCCGCCTACCACGCCTCCCACCTGCTCGACCACGGCCGCGCCTGCGACGCCGAGCTGATGAACGCCAAGCTCATCAACACCGAGTACGCGCTGGACTCCGCACGCAACGCCATGGAGATCCACGCCGCCCGCGGACTCCAGCCCGAGTTCGGCATCGAGCGCTACCTGAGGGACGCCACCCACGTCTACCCGCCGGCCGGCACCTCCGACGTCCAGCGGCTGCGGCTCGGGCAGTTCGCCTCGGGCACGTACGGCAAGCAGTGGTCGGCGGAGCTGTCCGACCTGACCAGCTGGGCCTGGAGCGAACTCGCCGCCCAGCGGGACGCCCCGGCGGAGAAGCCGCCGGGACGGGGCGGACGGGTGCTGCCGATGCCACTCGCGGGCTGAGACCCGTCCGCCCGCCCCGCCACGAGCGGTACTTGACCTGTTCCTGGCGGCCTCTCCCCGGGGCCTCACCCGACCTCCGGGGACCGCCGCTTCGACCCGGCCGAGGGCCGTGAGCTGCGGCGTCACGTCGGCGGAGCGTGCGGCACGAGCGCCGCCACAGCGCCATCAGGCCCTCGTACCCGGCCAGTTGATGTTCATCGACGACACTCGGGCTGATAGCGTTCCGTGCCGTCGGCGGCCGCGCTGCACCCCGCCGGGCCAGTGACAGCACGTCACCGGCTCCGGCAGCCCAGGCCTCGACGCCCCGAAGCCCGGCCGCTCCGTGCGGGGTCGAACCGCCGCCCGGACCCACCGGTCCGGACCGGCGTCCCGGTTCCCGCGACGCGGCCCTGCAGCAAGGAATCAGATGCCAGGCATACCGGCCCGCCGCACGGGCCACCGCGCCGGCCGGTCCGGCTCGCTCCGCGGCCGGCTCCTCTCCCTCGCGCTGGTCCCCAGCCTGGGCCTCGCGGCCGCCTGGGGCTACGCCGTCCACCTGCTGCGCGACTCCGGACAGCGCACCGCGCTGCTGGCCGGCAGCGCGGCCGTCGCCGCGGTGGTGCTGATCAGCCTGTTCCGCGGCATCCGAACCGCCTGGACGCTGTCGGCGCGGCTGTCCGACCTACGGGCCGACACCGTCGCGCTCGCCCGGCAGGAGATCCCCGAGGTCGTCGAACGGCTGCGCGCCGGAGAGCAGGTGGCCGCCCCGACCGCCTGGGCACCCTCCCGGCGCGGCGGCGACGACCTCCAGCAGGCCTCGGAGGGCCTGGCCACCGCCCGGCAGGCCGCGGTCGCCGCCATCATCCATCAGGCCCAGGGCCGCGAGGGGACGAAGAAGGTCTTCCTCAACATCGCCCGGCGCACCCAGATCCTGATCCACCGGCAGATCAGCATGCTGGACGCGCTGGAACGCGAGCACGAGGACCCGGAACTGCTGCGCGAACTGTTCGCCGTCGACCACCTGGCCACCAGGATGCGGCGCAACGCCGAGAACCTGGTCATCCTCGGCGGCGCCCTGCCCGCCCGACGCTGGCGGACCGCCGTGCCCGTGGTCAACGTGCTGCGCAGCGCCGTCTCGGAGACCGAGAGCTACTCCCGGGTCGTCGTCCAGGGCGTGCCGCGCGTCTCGCTCGACGGGCAGGCCGTCGCCGACGTCATCCACCTGGTCGCCGAGCTGATCGAGAACGGCACCACCTTCTCCCCGCCGTACACCCAGGTGCAGGTCTCCGCGCAGGAGGTTCCCACGGGCCTGGCCGTCGAGGTCGAGGACCGCGGGCTCGGCATGACCGAGGAGGAGCACCGGCGGCTCAACGATTACCTGGCCGCCCCTCCCGAGCTGGACGTCTCCGCGCTCGGCGACGACCTGCGGCTCGGCCTGTTCGTCGTCGCGCGCCTGGCCGCCCGGCACGACGTCCGGGTCTCCCTGCGGCCGTCCCCGTACGGCGGCACCCGGGCCGTGGTGCTGGTGCCCTCGGCGCTGCTGGAGCGGGCCGGGCAGCCGCCGCAGTCGGCCGCGGTGCCGGGGCTGCCGTCGGGGGCCCGGATCACCCGGGTCCCGGCGTCCGACGCGCGTCCGGGGGCGGGGGGTGGCAGTGCTGGGGGTGGCAGTGCGGGGGACGCCAATGTGGGGGACGCCAGTGCGGGGGACGCCAGTGCGGGAGGCGGCTTCCGGCCTGGAGTCGGGTCCGGGGCCGGTCCTGGAGCCGGGGCTGGTGTCGGTTCGGGTTCCGGTTGGGGGTCGGCTTCCGGTTCGAGTTCGGGGGCGGGGTCGGGTACGGGGTCTGGTTCGGAGGCGGGGTCGGGTTCGGGGCACGACGGCCTCGGGCGGGATCCGTCGGGCGCGACGGCCGTGGGAACGGGCGGAAGGCGGGACGGGGGCCAGGCAGCTCCGGGGCCCTTCGGCGCCCCGGGGGCTCCCGCCGTCCCGTACGCCACGGACGGCGGCGGGACCGGCGCTGTCGACGTCGTGCGGGCCGATGCACCCGACAACGGGGGCCTGCCGGTCGGCGCCGAGATCCCCGGACTGCCCGGCGCCGTGGTCGTTCCCCGGCCCGTGCCGCCCCGCATGTACGACCTGTCGGGCGGCCCCACCGTGGGCCACGGCGCCACCGCGCCGGTGCACGGGGCGCTCCCCGCACCTTCGACCCCGCCGCGAGCCCCCGGGGAAGCCTTCGGGGAAGCCCCCGCCGTCCGGGAGTCCGAGGGCCCGCAGTGACGCCCCGGCGGACCGTGGCCGCCCCGGCCCTGCCGATGAGCGCGGTCCGGGTACCGCCGGGCGGGACGGTCTGGGCGGGACGGGCCGTCTCTACGGGCGGCCCGCGCCGGGCTCAGGCGTCGGCGTGGAGCGGGTGCAGGTCGGCGAGCGACTCGACCAGCGGCGCCAGTTCGGGGACCTCGGTGGCCTCGGCCAGCGTCGCCTCCAGCGCGGCGTCGTGCACCGGGCGGGCGGCCGTCAGCAGGTCGCGCCCCTCGGGCGTCAACTCGGTGTAGATGCCGCGCCGGTCGTCCGCGCAGAGGTAACGGCCGAGCAGGCCCCGGTCCTCCAGGCGGCTGACGAGTCGGGTGGTCGCGCTGCTGCTGAGCGCCGCCGCGCGGGCCAGCTGCTGCATCCGCATGTGCCAGCCGTCCTGGCGGGAGAGCGCCTCCAGCACCGTGTACTCGACCACCGAGAGCTTGAACTCGGCCTGGAGCGCCTTCTCCAGCGCGGTGTCGATCATGCCGTGCAGCGCGGCGAGCGTCCGCCAGCCGCGGGCCCGGATCTCGGCCGCATCGTCGCGGATTCCCATGACTCGCCTACCCTTCCGTCGCGCTGCTCGTACCCTGTGCCCGACGAGGCCCGTGCGCGGTGTCGTACGAGGTCTCGTTCCGCGTCTCCTCGTCTTCCGCTGACAAGTATGCCAGTTGGCGCGGAATACCGTTCTGTGCAAATAGTTCGGCTTATACCCCGGCCGCCTCCTCCCCGGACCAGGCCGCCGCACACAGCGCCGTGGCCAGTTCCTCGGTGTAGGAAGCCGCCGTCAACCAGGCGATGGCGAAGGCCCCGTGGTCGTCCGTGACGATCCGGCCGAAGACGTCGCGCTGCCGGTGGGCCGCGCCGGCCCGGAGGCCGTCGAGGAGTTCGGCGGCGGTGGCCAGCCCGGCGGCGCGCAGCAGTGCGCGGTCGGCCGCTGCCGAGGCCTCGCTCGGCGCGAGGGCGTGCCGCCCCGTGGTGACCGTCTGCTCGACCCGTCGGGCGAGCACATGCACGGGCGGGCCGTACGGCGCCGGGCCCGCTGCCGGGGCCGTCGGCTGGGCCGTCCGCTGAGCCGTCGATGCGTCCACCCGGTCGTCGGCTGTCGGGTCGGCCTGAGTGGCGGAGGCCTTCGCGGGCGCGGCGAGGTCGGCGGTCTGGAGGCGTTCGAGGCCGAGGTTGACCCGGCCCGCCCGCTCCACGGGCCGGGAGAGCGGGCCGGGGTCGTCCGGGGGCGTGCCGATCGCGAGCAGGCGCAGCTCGGGACGGTCCGCGCGCTCCAGACGGCCGATCACCCGCAGCCGCAGGCCGGGCGTGGTGGCGAGCAGCGCGAGGTTCGCCCGGAAGGGGAGGTCGGGGTGCTCGTGCGCCGGGCGCAGGACGACCACCGGGCCACCCAGCGGCCCGTCCGCCGGCCCGCCCGCCGGCGCCCCCGTCGTGCAGCGCGCCAGCAGCTGCGACGTCCCGCCCGGACCGGTGGGGGCGGTGCCCAGCAGGGTGACGTCCAGGAAGAGCAGGTCGCTCCCGGCCGGGCGGCTCTCGTACGGCAGCTCCTGCGCCGCGAGCGCCCGGGCCACCTGAGCGGGCACCGGTTCGGCCCAGAGCCGGGCGGCCGGCTCCGCCGTCCACGCCGTGCCCGCCGCCCGGACCGCCCGGACCGAGGCGCCGGCGCCCAGCCGTCCGCCGGTGGACCTGGTCGCGCCCTGGACGGCCAGCCCGGCGCGGCTGAACTCGCGGTGGCTCAGCGCGGCGTCGCCCAGCCGGACCGTCCGGTTGCCGGCCCCGACCGCCTGCGGGGCGGCGGCCGCCGCGTCGTCATGCGGCATCACCTCGGCGATCGTGCTGAGACGCCCGTTGGCGTCCACCGCCCAGCTGACCGCGCCCGCATGGGTGGCCGTCAGCACCGGCTCGGCGAACAGGCCGTAGAGCCGCAGCCCGCCCTCCTCCCGGTAGGCCTGGCGCGCGGTGCCGCGCAGCTCGACGACCGGGGCGGCACCGGCGGCCAGGGCGGTGGTGAGGCCGAGCAGTTCGCGCAGACCTGCCACCAGGTCGACCAGCCGGTGGTCGGGCGCGCCGGAACGCGCCGCCCGGACCCGGGTCACGACGGTGACGGCGGCCGCTGCCGGGCGGTGCAGGCCCACCAGCCGCACCCGGTGGGCCGCGCGCAGCAGTTCGGCCTGGGCGACAGCGCCCGCCCCGCTGACCCCGGCGGCCAGCACGGCGGCCGCGGCCCGGTGGAGGTGGTGGACGGCTTCGAGCTCGACGGCGGTGAGCGGGGTGGGGGCCGGCCGGTCGGCCGACTCGGCGGCCGCCGCCGTGGGTGCCGTCGCAGTGCCGCCCCCGGGCTCGGGCGCCGGCCCGGGCTCGGACCCGGTTTCGGCCCCGGACTCGGAGGCGGGCCCGGGCGCCGGCTCGGGCTCGGCCTCGGCAAGCGGGCAGAGGGTGACCGCGGCGGCCCGGTGCACGCAGGCCGGGGCGAGCAGGCAGCCGCAGCGGACGCCGGCTTCCCCGGTGACCACCCCGCCCGGGGCGTGCAGCACGAGCACCGTCTCCTCGTCCACCTCCACCCGCCACTCGTCGCCCTCTCGGACCACCGGCCGCTCCGCCAGCTTCGCCGCCGCGCCGTCCAGCCGCTTCTGCAGCCGGGCGCTCAGCCCGGCCACCACCTCGGCGACCACCTCGGGCCGCACGCCCGGCCAGTCGCTCGTCCGTGCCGTCACACTCATCGCACCTTCTCCCCCACCCAGCGGGCCAGTTCCAGCGGGCTCAACGCCGCCACGGGCATTCCGGCCGCGACCAGTTGGCCCGCGACCGCCTTCGAGTAACGGGCCGTCCCGGTGTCGTCCAGCGCCGCGCAGCCGAGAAGGTGCACGCCGGAGTCCACCAGCGCCCGGGTCTGGGCCAGCAGCCCGCCGACCGGGCCGCCCTCCTCGAAGTCGCTGACCACCGCGATCAGCGTGCGGGACGGCACCGTCACCAGCTCCCGCGCGTAGCGCAGCCCCTTCGCGATGCTGGTGCCGCCGCCGACCCTCACCTCCAGCAGCAGGCTCAGCGGATCGTCCACCCGCTCCGTGAGGTCCAGGACCTCGGTGGAGAACGCCACGAAGTGGGTGCTCAGCGAGGGCACCCCGGCCAGGATCGAGGCCGTCAGCGCGGCCCACACCGTGGAGGCCTCCATCGACCCGGAGACGTCCACGACCAGGATCAGCCGCCAGTCGTTGGCCTGCCGCGCCCTGGTCCGGAAGACCGGGCGCTCGGGCACGATCAGGGTGCCGCCGTCCGGCGCGGGACGGGCGGTGGCGAGGTTGGCCCGGATGGTCCGGTCCAGGTCCAGCCCGCCGCCCGGGCGGCGGGACGGGCGCGGCACGGCGATCCCGGTCAGGGCCGGGCGCAGCCTGGTGGCCAGCTCCCGGCTCAACTCGTCCACCAGGCGCCGCACCAGCGGGCGCAGCCGGGCCACCCGGGCCTCGGGCAGACCGCCCGCGTGGTCCAGCACGGTGCGCAGCAGGTCGACGGACGGGCGGACGGCGGACGGGTCGATCGCCTCCAGGACGTCGGTACGACCCTGCGCGACGGCGGCCGCCAGCACCTCCTCCCGCACGCCGGGGCCGAACAGGGACTCCAACTCCTCGGCCCACTCCCGCACACCGGGGTACGGGGCCTCGCGGCCGCCCTTGCCGCCCCGGCTGTCCACGCCCGGGCCGGAACCCTCGCCGTGGCCGCTGCCGTACAACTCGTCCAGGGCGGTGGCGAGTCGGGCGCCACGGCCGGTCAGGCCGCCGCTGCCCGGGCGGCCGAGGAGCAGCCGCCAGCGCTCGGCGGGGGCGAGGGTGCGCGGCGGGGTGGTCACGGCAGGAGGCCGGGTGGCCGGCAGCTCCGTGGCCGGGGGCGGCGTGGCCGGGGGCGGCGGCGCAGCGACCGGAGGCTCCGCGGACGTCGGGGGCTCCACGGGTGTCGGGGGCAGGAGGCCGCGACGGGCGAGTGCCGCACGCGCCGCGAGGTCCGCGCGTACCCAGCCGGCGAGCACGGCGGGGCCGGCCTCCTCGGGGAGAGCGGCGAGCCGGGTGCCCAGGCGCTCCTCGACCAGGGCCAGCAGCCGGTCTCGGGCGGCCGGGCTGAGGGTGTCGAACCCGCCGCGCAGTGCGGGCAGCCGGTCCAGGAAGGCCTCGTCGGGCAGCGAGGTGACCCGCTCCAGCACCGGTTCCAGCGCCTGCGGCGCGGAGTCGAACAGGCTCTCCGCAGCCGTCAGCAGACCGACCAGTGACCGCCCGAGCGCGTGGCGTGCCTCCGGACCGGTCGCACCGTCCACCCAGGAGGCGGCCCGGCCGCCCAGGGCCTCGGCCGGCTCCTGCCCGAGCAGCACCCGCACCGCACCGGCCGCAGCCCGCACCAACGGGCTCCCCCGCTCGGCGAGTTCGGCCAGCACGTACGCCAGCCGCACCCCACCGAGTCGGTCCGCCCGCCGCACCAGTTCCACCAGCGCCCGAGCGTCCAGTGGGTCGTCCGACCCGCCCAGCCCCTCCAACTGCCGGATGGCGGCGACGGTGAGCACCTCTCCGGCCGCGGCGAGCACGGGCCGGCCCGTCGGTGCGGACGGCGCGCCGGGCCCGGTGCCCGGGTGAGCGTCTCCCGCAGGGGCGTGACGGCCGCCGGCAGTGGTCGCGCCCGTTCCGGCAGGGGCCGGGGCGGAGCCGCGAAGAGCGGTGTCGCCACCACCTCCGGCGGCCTTCCCAGCACTGCCCGCCGGTTCGGTGCCACCGGGGCCGGGTGCACCAACCACCGTGCCGTTCCCGTCCGTGGCGCCCCCGTCGACCGGGGCGCGGCCGGGCTGCTCCCGGAGGGCGGGGCGGGCAGGGGCGGCGGGCGCCGAAGCCGTCCCGCCGTCTGCGGCCGCGACGGCACCGCCGTTGGCGGCGGCCACCACCTCCCCTCCCCGCGGGGTGCAACCCGGGAAGTGGCCCGCCGTCAGGCGGTCGACGAGTGCCAGGGCGTCGAGGAGGTCGGGGAGGGTGGCGGAGGTGGGGAGGACGGTGGTGAGCTGGGTGAGGCGGGTCTCGGCGAGGGTGGGGAGGGCGCAGGAGGCGGCGGCGGTGAGGCCGTCGATGATCTCGCGCGGGGTCGGCTGGTCGCTGAGCCGGGCGCGCAGGGCGCCTTCGGCGGCCTGGGCGGGGGTGACGCCGCGGGTGCCGGCCACGGTGAGCATGGCGGCGGTGGCGGGCGTCCAGTGCAGGCGCCAGCGGGTGCCGAGGGTCTCGGTGCCGCCGGCGCCGGTGGTGGCGACGGCCTCGGCGTAGGGGACCTCGCAGGCGGTGAGGCGGTGCAGGAGGACCTCTCGGCGGCGGTCGAGGGCGCTGCGCAGCGGGTCGAGGCGCAGTTCGCGCGGACCTGGGTCGGCGGGGCCCGGGAGGCCGAGGTCGCCGAGGAGGGTCTCGACGGCCGGACCGAGTCCGCTGCGCGGGGCGGCGGGGGTGGGACGGCCGGTGCGGGTGCCGACCAGGACCTGCTCGAGGGCGCGGGCGACGGCCCGGCCGCGGCCGAGGGGTTCGCCCTGGGCGAGGACGGTCTGCACCGCTTCGACGAGTTCGCCGCGGCTGGGGGCGGCGTGGCCGCGCAGTCGGGCGAGGTCCCCGGCCAGGCGGACGATCTCGCGGGCGTCCGCCGGGCCGCTGGGGTGGTCCTGGGTGCGCAGGGCGGCGCAGATCCGGACGGCGGTGGTGGTGATTGCCTGGGCGAGGCGTTCCGGGTCGCCGCCGGCGTCCAGGACGGTGTGCTGCCACTCCGGGTCGCGGATGCCCGCCGGGTAGCCGGAGCGGGCGTCGAGCAGCGGGTAGGTGTACGGGATCAGGGACAGGACGTGCCCGGGGTCGTCCGGGTGCGGCGGCTCCTCGGTGGCGAGCGGGCCGTCGAGCAGGGCGGGGGCGTGGAAGGCGCCGATCACGGCGGCGATCCGACGCCCGTCGGCCGAGGCGGCCTGGATGCGGGCTCGCATCCAGGCCTCGCGGCGCAGGTCGTACGGGTCGACGCCGGGGCCGGTCTCGGCGTCGCGGCGCAGCGCCCAGCCGACCAGCAGGGCGGCGCGCCGGACGGCCTCCGGGGTGGAGCCCGGGGCGGCCGTCTCGACCAGGCGGTCCCACAGGTCCCCGTCGGAGTCCCGTCCGGTGAGGCGGTGACGCAGCGCGTCGGCGACTCCGGGCGCGTCGGGGGTGGGGTCGGCGGGTCGCCGTTCGGCCGTGCGGGCGGCGCGGTGGGCGAGCGGGAGGTCGCAGGCGATGGCCTCCACTCCGTTGCGCCGGGCCCAGCGCAGGGCGGCGAGTTCCGGGGAGAAGTCGGCGAACGGGTAGAAGGCGGGCCCGGCCACCTCCCCGAGCCCGGACTCGGCCCCGGCCGGGGCCGCGGCGAGGGCGACCGGGGCCTGGGTGGCCTCGTCGGCGAGCCAGTCGAGCCACGGCTGGAACTCGGCGGGCAGCTCGACCAGGACGGCCTGCGGCCGTGCGGCGTCGAGCAGCGCGGGGACGACCGCGCTGAGGGACGGCGCGTGGTGGCGCACGCCGATCAGGTAGGGCCCGGGGCGGCCGGTGCCGGAGGCGGCCAGCCGGTCGGCCTCGGCCCGGACCTCGCGGTCCGTGTCCTCCGGGCGGTGGATCTCCGCGCTGCTCATCGGATCAGGCCTCCAGCACCGAGCGGAGGTCCCACAGGGTGCGCCAGGTGGCGGCGCCCTGTTCGGCGCGGCGGCGGACCGGGCCGTCCCAGTAGCCGAGCAGCCGGCCCGCGTCGGACGGTTCGTCCTTGCGGACGACGCCGAGGAGCTGGCCGGGCAGCCGGCCGAGCAGGTCCCCTCCGTCGGGCAGGTAGGCGGCGCTGACGCCGAGCGAGGTGGCGACGGAGACCGCCTCGGCGGTGCTCATCACGGTGGACGGGCGTTCGACGTCCCAGCCCTCGGTGGAGCGGCCGGTGCGCAGGTCGCGGAAGGCGGTGACCAGGGCCTCCAGGACGGCGTCGTCCACCGCGTAGGCGGCGCCGGCCCGGGCCACGGCGGCGGTGGACTGGCGGCGGACCAGGTCGACCTCGGCGGCGAGGCTGCCGATCGGGCCGACCGTCTCGAAGTTGAACCGCCGCTTGAGCGCCGCGGACATCTCGCTGACGCCCTTGTCCCGCAGGTTGGCGGTGGCGATCAGGGTGAAGCCGGCTGCGGCGTGCAGCTGCCCGTCCGGGGTGCCGGCCAGCTCGGGGACGGCGATGCGCCGTTCCGAGAGCAGCGAGACCAGGGCGTCCTGCACCTCGGGCAGGCAGCGGGTGACCTCCTCGACCCGGGCGACCGCGCCGGTGGTCATCGCGGTGAGCACCGGCGAGGGGACGAGGGCCTCGCGGCTGGGCCCCTTGGCCAGCAGCAGGGCGTAGTTCCAGCCGTACTTGAGCTGGTCCTCGGTGGTGCCGGCGGTGCCCTGGACGGTGAGCGCGCTGGTGCCGCAGACGGCGGCGGCGAGCAGTTCGGAGAGCATGGACTTGGCGGTACCGGGCTCGCCGACGAGGAGCAGGCCGCGTTCCCCGGCGAGGGTGACGACGCAGCGCTCGACCAGGGCGCGCTCGCCGACGAACTTCGGCTCGATGACGAGGCCCTTGCGCCCGGCCTTGAGCTTCTCGCCGCCGCTGCCCATCACGAAGGTGACCACGGCGCGCGGGGTCAGGCGCCAGCCGGGCGGGCGCGGGCCGCTGTCGTGGGCGGCCAGGAACTCCAGTTCGGCGGCGTACTTCTCCTCGGGCGGAACGGTCTGCCGGTCCGCGGCGGCGGGGGCGGTGGTGGTGGTCGTGCTCATCGGCGGGCCTTCCTGCGCTTGCTGGTCTGGAGCTCTTCGTAACCGGGGGTGTCGCCGTCGACGGTCCGCTGCCAGGCCCGGGCGAACAGCTCGGGGACGGGCAGGGTGACCAGCGCGGGCCGGTGGGTGGGCAGGTCGTACAGGGCGGCCTTCCAGGTCTCGGCCGGCAGCGCGGGTGCCTTGGCCTCCTGCCAGCCGCCGGGCAGGAAGAGGCTGCGGCCGGCCCGGGCGCGCTTGGCCTCCAGCACCAGGCCGGTGGCGGCGAGTTCGGCGCGGGCCTTCTTCAGCCTGGCGGGCTTCCAGCCCGTCCAGCGGGCGGCGTTGCGGTCGGTCGGGTCGGGCAGGGCGAGCAGCTGGAGGTAGAGCGTGGCCGCGTCCTCGCCCAGGCCGTGGGTGCGGGACACCTCGGTGACCAGCCCGGGGACGGACAGCTGGGGGTTCTGCAGCCAGGCCGGGCCCTCGCCGTCGGCCGGCACGGTGGCGGCGGAAGCCAGTTGCTCCGGCTCGCCGCGCAGCAGGGACTCGATGGCACGCCGCTCGACGGAGTACCAGTAGCTGTCGGTGAGCCCGTCGAGCAGTTCGAGCAGCGGGTCGTCCGGGCCGGTGAGGGCGGCCGGGCGCAGCCAGACCCGCTCGTACTTCTCGTGGTGCGGCGCCAGGACGAGCGCAGGACCGCAGCGGACCAGGCCGTCCTGGTCGGCGCCGCCCTCGGCGGGCAGCCCGAAGTGGGTGCGCAGGACGGCGGACAGCGGGGCGCCCTTGACGGTGCTGATCAGGTGGAGGTCGAGCAGCAGCTCCGGGTCGGCCAGCCGGTCGCGCAGCGCGGTGGCGGCGGTGGGCAGCAGCGGGCGCAGCGGGCTGTCGGCGGGCAGGTGGTAGGCGAGCCAGCGCAGCGCCTCGACGGTGTCGCGCAACGCGCCGTTGTCGGGGAGGGCGGAGGCGTCCTCGGGGACCAGCCGGGGGCCGGACCCGCCTTCCTCGGTGATCCGGTAGCCGGTGCGTCGGGTGAGCCACGGGGTGCGGGAGGGGTTGAGCACCGCCTCGACGGTGTCGATGGACACGCCCTGGACGGTGGCCAGCGCCTCCTCCGGGAGGGTGACGAGCCGTCCGAAGCGCCGGATCCACTCCTCGGCTCCGGCGGCGAGGTCGGGGCCGTCCGTCCACAGGGTCTTCGGGTCGGCGGGCAGCAGAGCGCCCCAGACCGCGGCCAGGCCGGCGTGGTCGTGGCCGCACAGCCAGGCCCTGGCGGCCTTGAACTCGCCGGTCTTGAGGCCGAGTTCGGCGGGCACTGCGACGGAACCCCAGTGCAGCAGGCCGGACGGCGGGCTGAGCAGCAGGGCGGCGCGGGCGGCGCCGATGCCGGTGAGCGCGCTGAAGGCCTCGGCCCGGGCGGGGTCCACCGGGATGGTGCGGCGCAGCGCGGCGACCCGCCAGAACTTGGCGGCCCAGGCGGCGGAGACCAGTTCCTCGGTGCCGCGCTCCGCGACGGTGGTGAAGTGCGCGACGGGGCCGAACTCCCCGCTCGGGTCGTGGTCGACGGCGAGCCAGTGGACCGTGCCGTCGTTGTACTGCCGCCGGTGGCCGAGGATGACGACGGTGCGCTCTCCGTGCCGCAGCACCTCGCCCTGGCGGCGGGTGACCTGGCGGTTGCCGGTACCGTTCGCGGCCGCCGGGACCGGCTCGGCGAGGACGATCTCGCGCAGGGTGGCGCCGCGGTCGGCCAGCGGGCCCCTGGTCAGTTCGCCGAGCAGCAGGACCAGCGAGGAGCGGTGGGCGGGCCGGGTGAACGGCGCGGCCACCGCGTAGGCGAGGGCGTGCAGCCGGCCGAGCAGGTCCAGCCAGCCGTGGTGGGCGTCGGCGCTGCGCAGAGTGACGGTGGCGGGGGTGGTCCAGCCCTCCCCGGCCGCGGCGGGCGGGGCGGCCAGCACGGCGCTGACGGTGCGCAGGTTGTTGAGCACCGCCCACTGCTCGGACTCGCCCCAGTTGCTGCCGAGGCCGTCGATCCCGGGCAGCACGGCCCGCACGGCGTCGCGCAGTTCGTGGTCGCGGCCGTGGTCGGGCCGCCACTCGGTGTCCTTCGCCGTGCTCGGGCGCTCGGCCTCCGGCTGCGGGAGGAACCGGGCGACCTGGTCGAGGAGGTTGGCCGCGGTGCGGGCGAGCCCGGCGACGCCGGCCAGCAGCCGCGGGTGGGCGATGCCGGGCAGGGCGGCGCCGACCGCCTGGACGGGCAGGGAGCGCAGGGCCTCGCCGTTGCGGGCGAGCGGGCGGCGCACGCCCTGGACGGTGAGCCAGCGCCGCTCGTCCTCCGGGCCCGGCTCGGCGTCGACCGGCCAGGCGGCGTCGATCAGCCGGACGGCCTGTTCGGCGGTGACGGCGCGCAGCACCTCGGAGCCCGCCTCGTCGCGCGGGCGCAGGGCGTGCCAGTGCGGGTAGGGCGGGATCAGCGGGGTGCCGGCGGCGGAGAGCTCTCCGGAGCGGCAGGGGCGCAGGTCGGTGGTGCGGTCGGCGCGGCCGGTGAGGTCGGGCAGGTTGAGCGCGAAGTGGTCGCCGGAGACGTGGCTGACCACCGGCGCGGCCCCGCCGGGCAGGCTGAGCCGGCCGACCGGGACGGTGTCCGTGCGCTGGCCGCCCAGCGGCACCACGATGTGCTGCCCGTCGGCGGTGAAGGTGGTGACGGCCTTGCCGGGCTCGACCCGGGCCCAGCTGCCGAGCACGGTGCCGTCGGTGCCGAGCGGGGTCCGCTCCAGGCCGGGCTGGAGCGGCAGCAGCCAGGTGCTGCGGTGGACCAGTCGGCCGGCCGGGGCGGTGGCGGCGATCACCGGTGGTTCGGCGGTGCGCCCCAGGGTGCCCGTGGCCGGGTCGAGTTCGCGCAGGACGGCGTCGCCCTCGGAGGTGCGGCGCTGCGTCCAGTAGCCGGTGCCGTCGCCGAGGACGCGGTGTTCCTGGGGCATCCGGGTGTCGCCGGCGTGCAGCGGGCGCTCGCCGGTGGTGCGGCCGCCGCCGGGCAGTTGGAGGGACGGCGCCTGGGGATCCCGGTTGCCGTAGTAGTAGCCGGTGATGGTCTGGCCCTCGAGCTCGAACTGCTCGTCCGGGCGGCTGGACCAGTAGGCGAGCTGCTTGCCCTCGTGCCGCCAGGCGACCAGCAGCTCGCCGTCCACCAGGCGCAGCCTGGTGCGGGCGGCCGGGCCGGGCGTGCGCAGGGTGTGCTCCAGCAGGATGCCCTCCGGGCCGACCACGACGGCCTGGTCGCGGCGGGAGAGGATCAGCTGCGGCCAGGCGTCCTCGATGACCAGCTCGTCCAGGCCGGCGACGCCCAGGCTGGGGACGGGGTGCTGCGGGGCGTCGGCGGCGGGCGGGTCGGCGAGCTTGGCGAGCGCCTCCTCCAGGGCGGGCCAGCCGAGTTCGTCCAGGATGCCGGCCCGGAGGGCGTCGGTGAGCAGCGTGGTGACGTCGAGGGCGGCGATCCGCTCGGCGACGGCCGGGGCGACCGTCCGGACGGCCGTGCGGTACTGGTCGATCGAGCGGACCAGGTCGGCGGCGCCGGCCAGGCCGCGGGCGGCGGACAGTTCGTCGGCGCGCTGCTCGGCCCATTCGGCGAACAGCTCGTTGAGCACCGGCAGGGCGGGTGCCCGCCGCTTGACGGCCGTCTCCCAGGCGCCCGGGGTGGCGGTGCGCAGCAGCGGCCGGTACCGCTCGTCGGCGGCGACGGCGGTGAGGGCGGGACTGTCGGGGCCGCACTGCGCGACCCACTCGCGCAGGTCGAGGCCGAAGCCGGACGGCGGGTCGGCGACCGGGACGCCCGCGGCCAGCAGCTGGTCCAGCAGGTCGATCCGGGTGTGGCTGCCGCGGATGCCGGTGTGGAGGTCGACCGGGACGGCGTCGGCCTTCAGCCGCTCGGCCATCCGGCCGGCCAGCGCGAGGGTGGCCGGGCAGCTGGGCCGGCTGCGCCAGCCGCGGCCGTGGTGGTTGCACCAGCGCTGGAGCCAGGCGGCGGCGGGTTCGGCGCCCTCGGGGCGGGGGCCGGTGAGCAGTTCCTCGGCGCCGGTCTCGGCGAGCAGCTCCAGCCAGGCGGTGTCGTGCGGGGCCGGGTCGGTGGAGGCCGGGTCGGGCAGCAGTTCCAGCAGGCGGGTGCGGACCGCCGCGTCGCCGCGGCCGAGTTCGACCAGCGCGCCGTGCCAGGACTTCCAGAACGCGCCGGGCGCCCGGTTGACCGCCGGGGAGTCCAGCAGCTCGGCGAGCAGCGCGCGTTCGTGCTCGGCACGGTCCAGTCCGGCGGCCTTGATCAGGGCGCGGGCGTCCTCGGCGACCCCGGCGTACGGGGCCATGCCGGCCGCGGAGCGCTCGGTGCACAGCTGGCGGAAGCGCTGCCAGGCGGTCAGCGGGTCGAGCCGCTGGGCGAGTTCCTTGACGTACTGGCGCAGGGACTTGACGGTGAGCGCACCGGCGAGGGCGAACTCCAGGAAGACGGCGCGCAGCCGCTCCTCGTCCACGGTGAGGCCGTGGGTGCGCTCGGCCTCGCGGGCCTTGCCGAACCAGGCGGCGGCGTAGGTCCGGTTCTCGTGGCGGAGGAAGATCCGGCCGACCTCCTCGCAGAAGGTGGGCAGGAAGTGCGGGACGGCCCGGCCGAGGCGCACTGCCAGTTCGTCGAAGCCGTCCTTGGCGGCGCCGGGCTTGGCGGCGGCCTGGCGGGCGAGCCGCTCCATCTCCTTGACCAGGGCGAGCGCGTGGTGGCCGTTGGCCGGGTCGTGGACCAGGGCCCAGGCGGGGAAGCCGAGCGCCTCCTGGCGGACCTGGCCGACCTCGGCGGGCGCGGCCTCGGGGGCCAGGCCGAGGAAGTCGAGGGCGAGGTCCTCGGCCTGCCCGAGGGAGCCGGGGACGAGCCGGACGATCCGGCGCCCGTCGAGCGCCGGGTGGGTGTAGGTGCGGGCGGTGAGCACGTCGGCGGCGCTGTCGGGGCGGCCGGCGTCGGGCAGCGTGCCGGGCGGGAGCACGGCCCCGGCGTCGAGCAGCTCCTCGGGCGTGGCGGCGGTCGGGTTCACGGTGGTGGTCATGCGGTCTCGTCCCCCTGGATCGTGCGGCCGGCGTACAGGGCCGCGGCCATCCGCATGCCCTCGGACCAGGCGACCGGTCCGACCTCGGTGAGCGGCAGGGCGCGGCCGTCGGGGCCGGCCCAGCTGAGCGCGCCGGTCTCGCACTCGTCGTACTCGTAGTAGTCGCCGACCCAGACCCGGGCCTCGACGGTGCGGCCGCCCTCGGTGACCGGCTGGACGGCGCAGCCGCCGCGGATTCGGCAGCCGAGCCGGTTGCTGCGCCCGACCAGCTCGCGCAGTTCCCGGTACCGCCCGCCGGCGTAGGTGGTGACCTCGGTGCCGGCCGGCACCTGCGCGGGCCGGTGCCAGACCTCGCGGTAGAGCTGCTGGACGCGCTGGGAGACGCCGAGTTCGACGGCGAACTCGCGCAGCTCGTCGAGGTCCTGGAGCAGGACGGGGTGCGGTATCAGGACCTCGCCGTCGGTGAGGCGCACGGTGTCGCCGTCCAGGTCGACCAGGCCGAGGCCGCGCTCGGCGTCGGCGCCGCGCAGGAAGCCGGCGACGGAGCCGTCCGTGGCGGTGACCACGAGGTCCTTCAGGACGCCCTGCCAGGCGTCGTCCGGCCACACGGCGGTGAGCACGGCGGCGGGCACCGGCAGCGAGCGGACCATCCAGCGCTCGACGGCCTCCAGGCAGCCGCGCTCGTGCGCGGCCAGCCACTCCGCGAGCTGCTTGAGCTGGGTGACCACCGGGTCGTCACCGAGCTTCGACGGTAGCGACTTGAGGTCGCGGCCCGCCGCGTTGCGGCACACCACCCTGCCGTCCCCGTCGAGCGCGACGCGGTACCCTCCCGCGCCCGTCTCCACCCATGCCACGGCCGTACTCCTCCCACCGGGAAACACCTGTCGATCGCCTTGCTGACCAGCGATGCGAGGAACGTAGCGAGGGGTACTGACAACGCGACGGGCGGGGTGACCCGGGCCCTGACATGGTGAATTCAAACCACTCGAACGAGTGATCGAAGAAGCGGAGAAAGGCGGGGCTGCTGCCCCCACGCAGCCGCCCCGCCCGTCCTTCAGCCCCCGGCCCCGGCCCCTCGGCCCCCGCTCCCCTGGCCCCCGGCCCCTCAACCCAGCGGCGCCCGGGGCACGATCACCGGCGCACCGTCGCCCGGCGCCGCGAGCACATGGCTGTCGATGTCGTACAGCGCGCGCACCAGCGGCGCGTCCACCACCTCCCGCGGCGGCCCGCAGGCCACCACCGCGCCGTCCCGCAGCGCGACCAGCAGGTCCGCGTAGCGGGCGGCCGCCGCGAGGTCGTGCAGCACCATGACCACCGTCCGCCCGCCCGCCGCGACCCGGCGGACCAGTTCCAGCACCTCCACCGCGTGGCCGAGGTCGAGCGCGCTGGTCGGCTCGTCGAGCAGCACCACCGGGGTGTCCTGGGCGAGCACCATGGCGAGCCAGCAGCGCTGGCGCTGGCCGCCGGAGAGCCGGTCGAGGCGGCGGTCGGCGAGGTCCTCGACGCCGGTGGCGCGCAGGGCCTCGGCGGTCAGCCGCTCGTCCTGCTCCGACCACTGGCGGAACAGTCCCTGGTGCGGGTGGCGGCCGTAGCGGACGAGCCCGGCCACGGTGACCGCCTCCGGGGCCTGCGGGCTCTGCGGCAGCAGCGCGACCCGGTGGGCGGCCTGGCGCGGGCGCAGCCGCCACACGTCCTCGCCGCCGACCAGGACCCGTCCGCCGTCCGGCCGGTGCAGTCTCGCGACGGACCGCAGCAGGGTGGACTTCCCGCAGCCGTTCGGGCCGACCACCGCCACCACCTGCCCGGCCGGTACGGTGAGGTCGACGCCGCCGAGCACCGGGCGCCCCGGCCCGTAGCCGGCGCTGAGACCCTCGATCGTCAACTCCATGGCAGTCTCCCCCTCGCCCGGCGCGCGCTCAGTTGCCGCCCAGCGCCTTGGAGAAGTCGCCGATGACGACGTCGGCGGCGAGCGGGCCGCCCCGGGTGGACCAGACCGAACCGTCCACGGTGACGGTGTGGTTGTTCTTCACCGCGCCCAGTTCCTGGTAGGCGGGCTTGGACTGGACGTCCTTGAGCGCGGCCTTGCCGTCGTCGGTGAGGGTGGAGAGGAACAGCCAGTCGCCGTCGATCTCGCCCAGCTTCTCCAGGCTGAGCGCCGGGCTGTGCGCGTTGCCGTCCTTGTCCTGGGCGGCCGGGCGGGTCAGGCCCATGTCGAGGGCGACGCCACTGGCGAACTGCTTCTTCTCCATCCAGCTCGGGCCGGTGGGGTTCCAGCGCACGATGGACACGGCGGCGCCCTTGTTCCTGGTGAGCTCACCGCCCGCCCTGGCGGCCTTGGCCTCGTAGTCGCCGATCACCTTGTTGGCCTGGTCCAGCTTGTTGACGGCGTTGCCGATGCCGCGGAAGGCGAGCTTCCAGTCGTCGGTGGGCGCCATGGTGACCAGCGTGGCGGGGGTGATCTCGCGCAGCTGCTTGAGCACCTGCTCGTCCTGCATGTCGCCGGCCAGGATCAGGTCCGGCTTGGCGGCGATCACCTTGTCCATCACGGGCTGGAGGAGGTTGCCGACCACCGGGACGCCCTGCACCTTGTCCTTGAGGTACGCGGGCGGCTCGGCCAGGCCCTGGCCGTTGGTGATGCCGACCGGCTTGACGCCCAGGGCGAGCACCGCGTCCAGGTCCTCCTGAGTGAGGGTGACGATCCGCTTGGGCTCGGCGGGGACCTCGACCGCCTTGCCGGTGGCGTCCTTGACGGTCCGCTTGTCACCGCTGCCGCCCTTGCCGCCGCCGGCCGCGTCCGCCGCCGGGGAGGCGGCCGTGGACGAGCCCGAGGAGGAGGACCCGGAGGAGCCGCAGCCGGCGAGCAGGAGCGCGGCCGCCCCGGTGACGGCCAGCGCCTGGGCCGCACGGCGGCGGACGGGGCTGAGCGGGCGACGGGCGAACGACATGGGGGCCTCCGGGGCAATGCTGGTAAGGGAGTTGAGCGAGGTCCGGGCAGCTCGACGGAGCGGGGGTGCCCCACAGACAGGCTCGATCGTTAGGTTAGCCTTACCTTATGACATTGTCGCAAGTCGGCGTCCACCCGGCGCCCCCGGCGCCCCCCGCCACCGCGCCGAAGCCCCGACGGCCCGGGCGGCCCGGGCGGCCCGGGCGGCCCCGACAGTCCGGGCAGTCCGGGCAGCGCACGGAGGGCCCCCGCCCCACCTGGCCGGCCGTCACAGCGGTGGTGGTGCTGCTGCTCGCCCTGGCCGCGCTCTCGCTGTCGGTCGGCGCCGGCGAGGTCGGCCCCGGCCGGGTGCTGGACTACCTGCTGAACCGCGACGGCGCCCGCGCCGACGGCCGGCTCGCCCTGGTCGTCGGCGACCTTCGACTGCCGCGCACCCTCACCGCCCTACTGGTCGGCGCCGCGCTCGGCGTCGCCGGGGCGCAGCTGCAGTCCGTCACCCGCAACCCGCTGGCCGAGACCGGGCTGCTCGGCGTCAACGCCGGCGCCTCGCTGGGCGTCGTGCTCGGCATCGCCGTGCTCGGCGTGCAGACCTCCTTCGGCTACCTCGCCTTCGCCTTCGGCGGCGCGGTGCTCGCCAGCACCGTGGTGCTGCTGGTCGCCAGCACCCGGGGCGGCGGCTCGCCGATGCGGCTGGTGCTCGCCGGCTCCGCCGTCGCGGCGGTCTTCCGCGGGCTCACCGACGTGCTGATCGTCAACTCCCCCGAGGCGTACGAGCGGTACCGGGTATGGGTGCTCGGCTCGCTGGCCGGGGTGGAGGGCTGGACGACGCTGCGCCAGCTCGCCCCGGTGCTCGGCGCCGGGTTCCTGCTCGCCGCCCTCACCACCCGGCCGCTGACCGCACTCGCCCTCGGCGACGACCTCGCCCGCGGCCTCGGCCACCGGCCAGGCGCCATCCGGGCCGCCGTCGCCGTCGCCGTCACCCTGCTGACCGCCTCCGCGGTCGCACTGGCCGGGCCGGTCGCCTTCCTCGGACTGCTCTCCGGCTTCCTCGCCCGCGCCGTCGCCGGCCCCCGGGTCGGGCGGCTCACCCTGCTCGCCGCGCTGTTCGGCGCCGCCGTGCTGACCGGCGCGGACGTGCTCGCCCGGGTGGTGGCCCGGCCCTTCGAGGCGCCGGTGTCGGTGATCGTCGCACTGATCGGCGCCCCGGCCCTGATCGCGATCGTCCGCTCGCGGCGCTCCGCCGCGCTGTCCATGGCCGACCCCGCCGAGTCCGCGCCGGCCGCCGCTCGCCGGGGCGAAGCTGCCGCGCCCAAGCCGGACTTGGCGCTGCGGTACGGCACCTGGTCACTGCTGCTGCCGCACCGGGCCCTGCTGGCCTCGCTCGGCTTGGCCGCCGCGCTGCTGGCCGCCGTGGTGGTCTCGGCGCACGCCGGGCAGAGCGAACTCGACCTCGCCCGTACCTTCCAGGCCGTGTTCGGCCACGGCGACCGGCTGGACGTGCTGCTGGTGCAGAAGTTCCGGCTCGGCCGGATCGTCGCCGGGCTCGCCGCCGGGGCCGCCCTCGGCCTGGCCGGCTGCCTCACCCAGACCCTCGCCCGCAACCGCCTGGCCACCCCCGAACTCCTCGGCGTCAACGACGGCGCGACGGCCGCCGTGCTGATCTCCGCCGGCACCGCGGGCACCTTCGGCGCCTGGTGGGCCGGACCGCTCGGCGCACTGGTCGCCGTCCTGGTCGTCACCCTGGCCTCCGGCGGGCTCGGCGCGCGCGGCTACCGGGTCCTGGTGGTCGGGCTCGCCATGTCCGCGCTGGCCTCGGCCGTCATCCAGGTCGCGATGGCCCGGCGCTCGCTCAACTCGGCGAGCTCGCTGTACATCTGGACCAACGGCAGCCTCAACGGGCGGGACCTCGCCGTCGCCACGCCCGCGCTGATCGGGCTGGCGGCGCTGGTGCCGATCGCGCTGGTGGTGGCCCGTCGGCTGGCGGTGCTGCGCTTCGACGACAGCGTCGCCTCCGCACTCGGCGTCGACCCGGGCCGGGTCCGGCTCGCCTGCCTGCTGCTGTCCGTCGCGCTGGCCGGGCTGGCGGTCGGCGTCTGCGGGCCGGTCGGCTTCGTGGCGCTGGCCGCGCCGGTGATCGCCGGGCGGCTGGCCGGGCCCGCGCGGGTGCCGGTGCTCGGCTCCGCTCTGACCGGCGCCCTGCTCGTCGTGCTCGCGGACACGCTGGGGCGGGTGCTGTTCGCAGGGGTGGAGATCCCCGTCGGCATCGTCACCACCGTCCTCGGCGGCCCCTTCCTGCTCTGGGTGCTGCTCGGCCGCAAGGGCAGCCCCGCGTGACCACTCCTGGAGGCCCCACCGTGGAAACCCGCTCCCCGCTGATCGCGCCCGACCCCGCCGACCCGGCCTACCGCCTGGTCACCTTCACCCACCGGGGCGGGGACTGCGATGGCGTGCTCGCCCTGCTGCACACCGTCACCGACAAGGACCGCCACGCCGGCGACCTGACACCACACCTGATGGAACGCCAGACGGACGGGGCGTGGTCGATCACCTACCGACTGCGCGCGGACCACCGCGCCTCCTACCAGCTGTACCCGTTCCGGGGCGAGGCCCCCGGCGCCACCCGCCCCGACTGGTTGCGCGTCCTCGACCACGCCCGCCCCGACCCGCACGACACCGAGCCCCGGCTGCCCGCCCGCGACGGCCGCCACCCGTCCTCGGTGCTCAGCCTGCCCGCCGCGCCCGCGCAGCCGTACGTGCGCCGGCGTGAGGGCGTGCCGCGCGGACGCACGCTCGCCCGCACGCAGGCCGGGCGGCGGGTGGACGTCCACCTGCCAGCGGGGCACCGCGCGGACGGCGGCCCGTACCCGATCGCGGTGCTGCTGGACGGCGAGATGTGGGGCGAGGTGCTCTCCGTCGGCGACACCCTCGACAACCTGACGGCGGACGGCGCCATCCCGCCGACCGTCGCCCTGCTCGTCCACACCATGGGCCCGAAGCGGCCGGACGACCTGAGCTGCAACCCGGCCTTCGTCGACCTCCTCGCCGACCGCCTGTTGCCCTGGGCCGGGGCGGAGTTCGGCGCGACCACCGATCCCTCGGCCACCGTGATCGCCGGCCAGAGCGCGGGCGGCCTCACCGCCGCCTACGCGGCCTACCGCCGCCCGGAGCACTTCGGCAACGCGCTCTGCCAGTCCGGGTCCTTCTGGTGGCCGGACGAGACCGAGTTCGACGCCGGCAGCGAGTGGTTGACCCGCCGCTTCGCCGCCGAGGAGCGGCGCCCGGCCCGCTTCTGGGTCGAGGTCGGCCTCCAGGAGTGGATGCTCCTCGCCCAGAACCGCCACCTGCGCGACGTCCTCACGGCCCGCGGCTACGACCTCGCCTACCGCGAGTTCAACGGCGGCCACGACTACGCCTGCTGGCGCGGCGGGTTGGCGGACGGGCTGGCGCACCTGCTGGGGTCACCCGGAGGGATGATTTCGGACTGACGGTCGCCACGCAACGCAACGTCGTCATCCAGGTCGTTCCGTCGGAGGGTTTCCACCCTGGCCTGGAAGGACAGCTCATTCTCCTCGACTTGCCCGAACACAAGCGGATCGCCTATGAAGAGGGCCAAGCTGGCGGGCGGCTGTACTCGGACGTCGACAAGGTACAGCTCCTGAGCCAACGCCATTAAAGGATCCTCCGACAGGCTCTCACGCCGGAGCAGGCGGCTGGGTTCATCAACAAGCTGGTGGAGGATCAGTGAATCGCGAGTTGGTCTGGTTCAGGTCCAGTCACAGCGGGAGTGAGGGTGACGCTTGCGTGGAGGTCGCCCGCACCCCGGGCATCATCCACGTCCGCGACTCCAAGGACAAGACCGGCCCCCAACTCACCTTCACCACGGAATCCTGGGCCGACTTCGTCTGCTTCGCCCGCCTCGCCACGCCCGGGGCCGGTCGGTCCCGATAGGGGAGAAGCCCCGGGCACGGTACGGCTCCGAGCCTACGGCGCGGTCCCGCGGGTCGCGCCGTAGGCTCGGCGGATCTAGGCGTACGGAGGGGTGGGGCGCGTGGGGCACGTGGTGGTGACGGGGTCGGCCGGGTTGGTGGGGTCCGTGGTGGTTCGGCTGCTGCGGGGGTCGGGCCGCGAGGTGCACCGGGATCCGGCGGCCCTGGTCGCGGAGCGGCTGCCCGCGGCGGCGACCGGGTTCGGGCGGCTCGGATGGGACCTGCCCTCCTCCGTCGACCGCGTCTACGTGTCCGAGCGGGCCTCGGCCGTGCTGGGGTACCGGCCGTGGCACGGGGTGGCCGAGGTGCTGGCCGAGGCCGAGGGACACGGCTTGTCGAACGATCAGACCAGGCACCAGACTTGCCCCCATGTCGACTGAACGAACCACCCGGTCCGTCGGAGCCGGTATCGGGCTGGTATTCCTCCAAGCCGGCGCGGGAGCCCTGCCGCTGGCCTTCGAGGTGCCGGTGCGGGTGCTCTCGGTGGCCGCGTTCCTCGGAGTCATCGGGGTCGGGAAGCGCTGGGGCGGCCGGGAGGAGCCGGCGGGCCGCACCTTCGACCTCGCCGCCCTCCTGCGGCGGCCCGCGCTGCGCGTCCTCGGCGCCGCGATGGCACTGTGCTGGGTCGGCGGACTGGTGCTGGCCCTCCGCGGCGCCCCGACGGCCGTCGTCGGCGCGGTCGCCGGGATCGCCCCGGGCGCGCTGCTGCTGGGCGCGGTGTGGTGGCTGTCCGCCCGGCCGCAGCGCGCGTCCGGGCGGACCACCGGCTGAGGGCTCAGTCCTCCGGCGGCGGGCCCGGGGCCTCGGCCGGGAGCCGGGCGGCGAGTAGGGCGCCGGCGGCGACCAGGGCGGCGGTGAGCAGGAGGGCGAGGCGGTAGGGGCCGGCGCCCGTGGCGTCGCCGAGCGCGCCGAGCAGCGCGGCGGTGGCCGCGATGCCGAGCGCGCCGCCGAGGGTGCGCAGGATGGTGAACAGGCTCATCGCGCGGCCCATCGCGGGCGGCGGGACGTCGGCGAAGCCGGCGATCTGGACGGTGAGCACCGCTGTGCCCAGGATCAGGCCGACGCCGAACATCAACGCCCTTACGGCCCAGGGGTTCTCGGCGAAGCCGAGCGCGGCAAGGACGAGCGCCGCCAGCAGCAGCCCGGGCAGGGCGAGTCGGCGGGGGCCGAGGCGGGGCAGCAGGCGGTCCACCACCTGCGAGGCGGCCATCAGGCCGATCGCCTCCGGGAAGACGCTCAGCCCGGCGTCCAGGGCCGAGGCGCCGCGCGCCGCCTGGTAGAGCAGCGGCAGCACGAACAGTGCGCCCATCAGCCCGGCCGAGGTCAGCAGGGCGAGCCAGCTCGCCGCGCCGAAGGTGCGGTCGGCCAGCAGCCGAATGTCCACCAGCGCTTCGGCGGTGCGCAGTTGGTGCCGTACGGCGGCGCCGAGCAGGGCCAGTCCGAGCAGCCCGCCGAGGGCCACGCCCGGGGAGGTCCAGCCGTGCGCCGGGCCGAAGCCGAGGGCGTAGGTGAGCAGGCCGAGGCCGGGGGTGGCGAGCAGGAAGCCGGTGGTGTCGAAGCGGCCGGCCGGGGGCTCCTCCTCCGCGCCGCGCAGGCCGGTCAGGCCGATGACCACGGCCGCCGCCCCGATCGGCACATTGACCAGGAACAGCCAGTGCCAGGACAGGTGTTCGGTGAGGAAGCCGCCGAGCGGTGGCCCGAGGGCGGGCATCAGCGCGGTCGGGACGATCAGGATGCGACCCAGGCCGGCCCGCTCGTGCGGGGCGAAGGCCCGGAACAGCAGGGTCATCCCGACCGGTGTGAGCAGCCCGCCGGCCACGCCCTGGACGGCCCGCGCGGCCGAGAGCGCGCCCAGGCCGGGGGCCGCCGCGCAGAGCGCGCAGGCGAGGGTGAAGGCGGCGAGGGAGCCGAGGAAGACCCGCTTGACGCCGTACCGGTCGCCCAGCCAGCCGGCCGCCGGCAGGCCGAGGGCGAGGCCGACCAGGAAGGCCGTCTCCACGGCGTTGGCCGCCGAGACCGGCCGTCCGAAGTCCTCGGCGATGCTGAACAGCGCCGGGTTGACGATGGTCGAGTCCAGGCCGTTCATGCACATCGCGGCCGTGTAGACGACCACGACCGCGGCACGCCCCGCGAGCAGGGGGCGCGCCGGGGCCTGGACTGCCGGAGGGGTCACAGGGAGGTCCAGTTGGCGGTGATCCACTCCAGGGCGGCCGCTCGCTCGCACGGGCCGTGGGCGATGTCCCAGCCGGCCGGGACGGCGGCGAAGGCGGGCCACAGGGATTGCTGTCCCTCGGAGTTGACGAGCGCGAGGAACTCGCCGTCGGCGTCGAAGGGGTTGGCGGGGGCGTCACTCATCGGTGGTCTTCTCCATCGTCGGTCGCCTTCGGGAGGTCGGCGAGGTGGTGGGCGATCACACTCGCGATGTGCGCGATCGGGGCGGGCAGGGTCATGTCCTTGTGGGAGCAGGCCACGTCGGTGTTGGCGATCCGGCCGGACACGTACGGCTCCCAGAGTTCGGGCACCAGGGTGTCGTCAATGGTGTCGACGGTGGCGCGGAAGAACAGCACGTCGCCGTCGAAGCGGCGGTGGTCGTAGCCGCGCACCAGGTGGTTGGTGTTGAGGTAGATCCCGTTCAGCGCCGCCACGGTGGCCTCGTCCAGCCCGGCGAGCGGGCTGCCCTCGCGACGCAACAGCTCGGTGACGGCACCGAGTTCGAGCGGGCGGCCGTCCAGGTCCTCCGGTCCGAAGCCGCCCATGGTGAGCAGCGCCTCCAGCGCCTCGGCCTGGTCGGGGACGGGCAGTTCGCGGAAGCCCTCGGCGGGGTAGGCGTCCAGGATCGCCAGCAACTCGACGTCCTGGCCGAGCTCTTGCAGCCGTACGGCCAGTGCGTGCGCGATGATCCCGCCGGTGGACCAGCCGAGCAGCCGGTACGGCCCTGAGGGCTGGACCTCGCGCAGCCGCTCGGCGTAGTGCGCGGCCAACTCCTCCAGGGTGCCGGGCAGCGGCCGGGTGGCGGTGGCCGCGCCGACGCCCTGGGCCTGGAGGCCGTAGATCGGCACCTCGCCGGGCAGGTTGCGGATCAGGCCGGTGTAGCACCAGCTGAGGCCGCCGGCCGGGTGGACGGCGAACAGCGGGCGCTGCCGGCCGGGGGCGGCGGGCCGCAGCGGGAGCAGCACGTCCAGGGCGTCGGTGTCCGGCGCGCCCGCCGCGAGGGCGGCGTCCAGGGCGGCCACGGTGGACGCCTGGAACAGGGCGCCGATGCCGACCTCCAGCCCGAGCACCTCGCGGATCCGCCCGGCGAGCCGGACGACCAGCAGCGAGTGCCCGCCGAGCGCGAAGAAGTCGTCCTCGACGCCGACCGAGGCCAGTCCCAGGACCTCGGCGAACAGTTCGCACAGCTGCTGCTCGCGCGGGGTGCGCGGCGGGCGGCCGGCGCCCGCGGCGGGGGCCTCGGGGGCGGGCAGGGCGCGGCGGTCGAGCTTGCCGTTGGCGGTGAGCGGGAGGCGGTCGAGCAGGACGACGGCGGAGGGCACCATGTGGGCGGGCAGTTCGGCGGCGGTGTGGGCGCGCAGCTCCTCCGGCACCGCGGTGTGTGACGGCCCGTCCGGGTTGGCACCGGCGGCCACCGCGTAGCCGACCAGTCGCTTGTCCCCCGGCACGTCCTCCCGGACCACCACCGCGGCGTCGGCGACGGTGGGGTGAGCGGCCAACACGGCCTCGATCTCGCCGAGTTCGATCCGGAAGCCGCGCAGCTTGACCTGCTGGTCGGCGCGGCCGAAGTACTCCAGCACGCCGTCGGCGCGGCGGCGGGCGAGGTCCCCGGAGCGGTACATCCGGGTGCCGTGCTCGCCGAACAGCCCGGCGTACGGGTCGGCGACGAAGCGGGTGGCGGTCAGCTCGGGGCGGCCCAGGTAGCCGCGGGCCAGGCCCGCCCCGGCCACGTACATCTCGCCGGTGACGCCGGGCGGGACGGGCTGGAGGTGCTGGTCGAGGACGTAGACCCGCAGGTCGGGGATGTTGACGCCGATGGTGCTGCTGCTTCCGGCGGCGGCGCTCGCCCGGTCGAGGGCGACGTACGAGACGTGCACGGTGGTCTCGGTGATGCCGTACATGTTGACCAGCGTGGGCGCGTCCTCGGCGTGCCGGTCGTACCAGTCGTCCAGCCGGGCGAGTTCGAGCGCCTCGCCGCCGAACACCACGTAGCGCAGGGCGAGTTCGCTGCCGGGGCGGTCCCGGTCGGCGGCGCTGAGCTGGTAGAAGGCGGACGGCGTCTGGTTGAGCACGGTGACCCGCTCGCGGGCGAGCAGCTCCAGGAAGGCCGCCGGGTCGCGGCTGACCAGGTGCGGGACGACGACCAGCCGGCCGCCGTGCAACAGGGCGCCCCACAGCTCCCAGACCGAGAAGTCGAAGGCGTAGGAGTGGAACAGCGTCCACACGTCCTCGGCGCCGAAGCCGAACCAGTGATCGGTGGCGTCGAACAGCCGGACCACGTTGTGGTGGGTGACGGGCACGCCCTTGGGGCGGCCGGTGGAGCCGGAGGTGTAGATGACGTACGCGGTGTCCTCGGCGCGCAGCGGGCGGGTGCGCTCGTGCTGGGCCAGCGGGACGGCCGGTTGGCGGTCGGGCTCCGGCCCGTCGACCAGGAGTCGGCGCGCCTCGTGGGCGGGCAGCCGGGGCGCCGTGGCACGGTCGGTGAGCAGCGCGGCGGGGGCGGCGTCGGCCAGCATGTAGGCGAGCCGGTCGGCCGGGTAGTCGGGGTCGAGCGGCAGGTACGCGGCGCCGGACTTGGCCACCGCCAGCAGGGCGACGACGAGTTCGAGCGAGCGTGGCAGGGCGAGCGCGACGATGGTGCCGGGGCCGATGCCCTCGGCGGCCAGCAGCCGGGCCAGCCGGTCGGCGCGGGCGCCGAGTTCGGTGTAGTCGAGTTGCTCGTCCTGGTAACTGACCGCGATGGCCCGCGGGTTGGCCGCCGCTGCCGCCTCGAACAGTTCGGGCAGGGTCACACTCCGCCTCGTCGAGGCGACGGGGGTGCCGTTCCAATCGACCAGGGCGCGCTGCCGCTCCTGCTCGCTGATCAGCGGCAGCCGGCCGATCGGGGTGTCGGGGGCGCTCGCGGCGGCGGTGAGCAGTCTGGCCAGGCGCTCGCCGAGGGCGGCCACGGTGGCGGCGTCGAAGAGGTCGGTGCGGTACTCCAGGAAGCCGCCGATGCCGCCACCGGGCAGTTCGCCGGCATTGAGGGTGAGGTCGAACTTGGCGGTGCCGCTGGGGATGGCGGCGACCTCGGCGGTGAGGCCGCCGCCCAGGTCGATCCGCTCGTCCGGGCGGCTCTGCCAGGCGAGCATCACCTGGAACAGCGGGTGGCGGGCGAGCGAGCGGGCCGGGTTGAGCTCCTCGACCAGTCGGCCGAAGGGCAGGTCGGCGTGCTCGTGCGCGGCGAGCACGGCGGCGCGGACCCGGGCCAGCAGCTCGCGGAAGGTGGGGTCGCCGGACGTGTCGGTGCGCAGCACCACCGAGTTGACGAAGTAGCCGACCAGCGCGGCGGTCTCCTCGTCCTCGCGGCCGGCCACCGGGGTGCCGACCGGGATGTCGGTGCCGGCGCCGTGCCGGGTGAGCAGGGCCGCGAGCCCGGCCTGGACGGCCATGAAGACGGTGCTGTCGGCGGCCCTGGCGAGCCCGGCCAGGGCGGCGTGCGCCTCGGCGCCGAGCGCGAAGGGCACGGTGGCGCCCTGGTGGCCCGCGACGGCCGGGCGGGGGCGGTCGAGGGGCAGCTGCAGCTGGTCGGGCAGCCCGGCGAGCGCGGCGCGCCAGTGCTCCGCCTGCCGGACGGCGAGCGGGCTGGGCGCGTCGGCGGTGCCGAGCCGCTCGCGCTGCCAGACCGCATGGTCGGCGAACTGGACTGTGAGCGACGGGAGTTCGGGTTCGCGCCCGGCGGTCCTGGCGGTGTAGGCGGCGGCCAGGTCGCGCAGCAGCGGGGTGGTGGAGGCGCCGTCGCCGGCGATGTGGTGCAGCAGCAGGAGCAGGGTGTGCCGCTCCGGGCCGCCGGCGGACGGGGAGGGTCCGACCGGTGCGGCGACCCCGGCGGACGGGGAGGGTCCGACCGGTGCGGCGACCCCGGCGAACAGCGTGGCGCGCAGCGGAGGTTCGGCGGACAGATCGAAGGCGTACCGGACGGCCGCGGCCAACTCGCCTGTCCCCTCGTGCAGTTCGACCGGGCAGGAGGGAAGGATGCGCTGGTACGGCGTGCCGTCCGGCTCCTCCCCGTAGACGGTGCGCAGGACTTCGTGCCGGGCGACGAGGTCGCCGAGGGCGAGGGTGAGGGCGTGCCGGTCGAGCGGGCCGGTGAGGGTGAGCGCCAGCGGGATGTTGTAGGTCGGGCTGGGGCCTTCGAGGCGGTGCAGGAACCAGAGGCCGCGCTGGGCGGGCGAGAGCGGCATCCGGTCGGTGCGCGGCACCGGAACGGGGCCGGGTCCGCGCTCGGTCTCCGCGCCCCTGCCGGACGCCTCCGCGAGCAGCGCGGCGAGGCCGGCCGGGGTCGGCTGCCGGAACACGTCGGCGAACCCGACCGGGGTGGCGAAGGTGTCGCGCAGTCGGGCGGCCAGGCGCCCGGCGAGCAGCGAGTGGCCGCCGAGGTCGAAGAAGGAGGCGTCCCGGCCCGGCGCCTGCGGCAGGCCGAGGACGTCGGCGAACAGCCCGCAGACCAGCTCCTCCCGGGGCGTGGCCGCAGCGGCGCCCTCGGCGACGGCGGTCGGCTCGGGCAGGGCGCGGTGGTCGAGCTTGTCGTGGGAGGTGCGCGGAAGTTCGTCCAGCAGCAGCACGGCCGCCGGGACCAAGTGCGCGGGCAGCCGGGCGGCGAGTGCGGCGCGCAGCCCGTCCGGGTCGGGCGTGCTGCCACTCTCCGGGACGGCGTAGCCGAGCAGGCGCTTGCCCTGCGGACCGGGGCGGGCGATCACCACGGCCTGGGCGACGCCGGGCAGTTCGGCGAGGACGGCGGCGATCTCGCCGGGCTCGATCCGGAAGCCGCGGATCTTCACCTGGTCGTCGGCCCGGCCGAGGAACTCCAGGGTGCCGTCGGGGCGGCGGCGGGCGAGGTCGCCGGTGCGGTACATCCGGCCGCCGGGCGGGCCGAACGGGTCGGCGACGAAGCGTTCGGCGGTGAGGTCGGGGCGGCCGAGGTAGCCGCGGGCCAGGCAGGCGCCTGCCACGTACAGCTCGCCGGTGACGCCGTCGGGCGCGGGGCGCAGCGAACCGTCCAGGACGTAGGCGCGGGAGCCGCGCACCACCCGGCCGCGCGGGGCGCCGTCCGGGCCCGGGGTCCAGGCGTAGGCGTCGACGGTGGTCTCGGTCGGGCCGTAGAGGTCGACCGGGTGCAGGCCTGGGACGGCGGCCAGGCGCTGCCAGAGGGCGGGCGGGGTGGCCTCGCCGCCGACCACGAGGACGGACGGGCGGTGCCGGCCCTCGTCCAGGATGCCTTCGGCGAGCAGGACTTCGAGGTAGGAGGGGGTGAGGTCGAGGTAGTCGATGCGCTCGCGGTCGAGCTGGGCGGCGAGCGCGGCCGGGTCGCGGTAGGTGGCGTCGTCCAGCAGGTGGAGCTCGTGGCCGTGGACCATCCAGAGCACCGGGTCCCATGACGCGTCGAAGGCGAACGAGGCGCTGTGGGCGACGCGCAGCCGGTCGCGGCCGGCGCGGCGCACGGCGGGGGCGATGTGGTCCTCACCGAGGCCGGCGTGCAGGTTGGCCAACGAGGCGTGGGTGACCACCACGCCCTTGGGGCGGCCGGTGGATCCCGAGGTGTGCAACACGTAGGCGGGGTCGTGGAGTCGGGGTGCGGGCGGGGCCTCGGCGGGCTCGGGGTCCGCCTCCCCCGGCTGGACGGTGGGCAGGTCGGCGGGCAGGTCGAGCCCGGCGAGGGCCTCGGCGGTGCCGATGGCGCAGACCGGGCGGGCGTCGGCCAGTACGGCGGCCAGGCGTTGCGCCGGGTGGGCGAGGTCGAGGGAGACGCAGGCGCCGCCCGCCTTGAGGACGGCGAGCATCGCGACCAGGGTGTCGGTACCACGCGGCAGGGCGATCGCGACCGGTGCGCCGGCCCGGACTCCGAGGGCCGTCAGGCGGTGCGCGAGACGGTCGGCGGCGCGGTCGAGTTGCTTGTACGTCAGGGCCGCTGAGCCGCAGCGGACGGCGACGGCGTCCGGGGTGCGGGCGGCCTGGGCGGCGAACAGCTCGGGCACGGTCCGCTCGACGGGGGGCTCGGTGCGGCCTTCGGTGGCGCGGCGCAGGCCGTCGGGGTCGAGCAGGTCGATCCGGGCGATCGGCGTCCGCGGGTCGATGAGCAGGAGGTCGGCGAGGGCGTCGAGGTAGCGCAGCAGGCCGTCGCGGTGAGCGGCGAGGGAGGCGAGGCCGTAGCGGACCGGGTCGGCGTCGATGACCAGGCGCAGCGCGCCGTCCGGGCCGGGTGAGACGTTCACGGCGAGATCGTCGACCGGGCCCGCGGCGAGATTGCGGACGGTGCCGGGCAGGCCCGCCAGGTCGAGGTCGCTCTCGAAGGCCTTGATGTTGACCATCGGGCCGAACAGGGCGCGACGGTCGCCGGTGCGGCCGAGGTCGCGGCGCAGTTCCTCCAGCGGGTAGCGCTGGTGGCGGCGGACGGCGCGCAGCTCGCGGACCACGGCGCGCAGCAGGGCCTCGGCGCTGTCGGCGGGGTGGACGGCGAGGCGCAGCGGGAGCACGTTGGCGGTGGCGACGGGGGTGCGCAGGGCGGCCGGGCCGCGGCGGTTGGCGAGTGGCAGGCCGAGGACGACGTCCCGGGTGCCGGTCAGGCGGTGCAGGTAGCCGGCGGTGGCGGCGAGGACCAGTTCGGCCCAGGTGGCGCGGACGGCGTCGGCGGCACGCTGCAGGCGGTCGCGGGTGCCGGGGGGCAGGTCGGCGGTGAGGCGGATCGTTTCGGCGGGGGCGTTGCCGGCGCTGGTGTTGTCGGTGGCGGGTTCGAGGGTGGCGGTGGCGGCGTTGTCGGTGGCGGGTTCGGGGGTGGCGGGTTCGGGGGCGCTGGGGAGGGTGGCCGGGGTGTCGGCGTCGGCCATCCGGGCGGACCAGTGGGCACGGTCGGCCTCGTACTCCGCGCTCTCCCGGTAGGCGGCCTCCTCGGCGGCGGTCGCGGCGAGTCCGGCGAAGGGGTTCGGAGCGGGTTCGACTCCGGTCGTGCAGGCGGTGTAGAGGGCGGAGACCCGCTCGCCGAGGAGGGTCAACGCGTAGGCGTCGACGGCGAGGTGGTGGATCCGGCGGTACCAGAGCCGACGGCCCTCGGCGAGCCGGATGAGCGCGTGGGCGAACAGCGGGCCCTCGGCGAGGTCGGCCGGGCGGGCGAGGTCGGCGCGCATCCAGGTCTCGGCCTCGGCGGCCGGGTCGGCGGCGGCCCGCAGGTCGAGGCGGTGCAGCGGCCAGCGTCGGCCGGGACGCAGCCGCTGGCGGGGCGTGCCGTCCGGACCGGTCACGACGACGGCGCTCAGCGCCTGCGCCTCCTCCACCGCCTGCCGCAGCGCCTGTTCGAACCGGTCCTCGTCGAGCGGGCCGGTGATCTCGACGGCGTCGCCGGTGTTGTAGACCGGGCTCGCGGGGTCGAGGGCCTGGGCGTACCAGATGGCCGACTGGGCGGCGAGCAGCGGGATGTCGGCGGTCTGGCGGTCGGCGATCTGGGTTTCGACGGCAGGCATGGGGTGGAGAGCTCCTCGGGGATCCGGAACGCCTTACTTAGGTTAGCCTAATCTAACTTCACATGATCTGGTCAACGGCCCCACAGGGCCGGGCCCCTGACAACCCGGAGACGCCACCCATGCCCCCGACCGAGCCGCCGACCGCACCCTCGGCTGATCTCTCGACCGGCCTTCTCGCCGAGGCCAAGCAGGCCGTGCGCGACCGCGTCCACGGCCACAGGGCCGAACTGCTCGCGCTCAGCCGCCGCATCCACTCCCACCCCGAGACCGCCTTCGAGGAGCACCTGGCGGCCGCATGGTGCTCCGAACTACTGCGCGCGCACGGCTACTCGGTCACCGCGCCCGCCCACGGCCTGGCCACCGCGTTCGACGCGCGCCTCGGCAGCGGGCCGGTCACCGTCGCGCTGGTCTGCGAGTACGACGCGCTGCCCGACCTCGGCCACGCCTGCGGCCACAACCTGATCGCCGCCGCCGGCCTGGGCGCGGCACTCGGGCTCGCACCGTTCGCGGACCGACTCGGGCTCACGGTACGGGTGATCGGCGCACCGGCCGAGGAACGCGGGGCCGGAAAGGCGCTGCTGCTGGAGGCCGGGGCGTTCGACGGGGTGGACGCGGCGATGATGGTCCACCCGTGCCCCGTCGAGGTCGCCGACTTCCGGTCCTTCGCGCTCGGCACGCTGTCCGTCCGCTACACCGGGCGCGCCGCCCACCCGAGCCTCGACCCCCACCGGGGACGCAACGCCGCCGACGCGCTCACCGTCGCCCAGGTCGCGATCGGGCTGCTGCGCCAGCAACTCCCGCCGCAGTGGCGGGTGCACGGCATCACCACGGCGGCCGGGACGGCGCCGAACCTGATTCCGGACAGCGCGAGCGCCGAGTACGAGATCCGCGCCTCGGCGGCCGAGGACCTCGCCGAGCTTCGCTCCCGGGTCGAGGACTGCTTCCGGGCCGGGGCGCTCGCCGCCGGCTGCGAGGTGGAGTTGACCCGGCCCGAGCCGGACTACCTGGACATGCGCTCCGACCCCCGGCTGCTGGCGCTGTGGCGGGCCAACGCGGCGGCTCTCGGTCGGCCGGAGCCGGTCGAGAGCGGGCCGTTCGCCCGCACGGACATGGGGAACGTGTCGCACGCGGTGCCGTCGATCCACCCGGTGCTGGACATCACCGGCCGCACCTGCGCCCCGCACGAGGCGGCGTTCGCCGAGGCGGCGCTGGGCGCGGAGGCGGAGCGGGCGGTGCTGGACGGCGCGGTGGGGATGGCGTGGACGGCGGCGGACCTGGCGGTGCGGGCGGCGGCGGTCGAGCCGCGCTGACCGACGGGTGACAGCCGACGACTTTCAGCGAACAGATGACGAAATCTGTTCGCTGAAATCTGTTCGCCGACTTCTGTTCGCTGACTTCTGTTCGCTGAAAGTCGTCACCCGTCCTCACCCGCCCAGCAGCGCTCCCGGCGCCACCCGCACCGCCGTGACCCCCAGCGCCCGCACCAGCGCCCCGACCTCGCCCTCCTGCCCCGGGTCGACGAGCACCACGGCGGCGCCCGTCCGCAGCGGCCACAGGTACTCCCAGAGCGGCAGGCCCAGCTGCAGCACCCGGTCGCCCGGCCCGAGTGGGTGGGCCGCCTGGAGGTCCCGGACCCGGCGGTCCGCCTCGGCATGGGTCAGCCGGACGGCGGTCGGGCGCCCGCCCGGACCGTAGCCGACGCAGAGCAGGTGCTGCGGGGTCAGCGCCCGGGGCGGGTCGGTGGGCAGCTCGTGGTCCGTCTCCAGCCCGGTCACCGCCCTCGCGACCCCCTCCCCCAGCACACAGACCGGCACGTTCTCCGCGAGCAGCCGTTCCCGCCGCCCGGGCGCGTCCGTCGGGTCCAGCGGCAGGTACGCCGCGCCCGACTTCGCCACCGCCAGCAGCGCCGTGAGCAGCTCCGCCGGGCGGCGGAACCCCGCCAGGCCGACCACCGCGCCCGGGCGGGCCCCGCGGGCGGCCAGGGCGCGCGCCAGCCGGTTGGCCGAGGCGTTCAACTCCCGGTAGCTGACGGTCTCCCCGTCCGCGAGCACCAGCGCCGGCGCATCCGGCGTCCGGGCCGCCTGCGCCTCGACCGGCCCCACCACCGTCGTCGCCGGGTACCTCACCGTACGGCGGGGCAGCGGAGGCAGCCCGGGCGCCGTGGGCGGCACGGCTCCACGAGCCACGGCCCCACAGACCACGGCCCCACCGGCCACGTCCCGGACCGCCTCGTCCACCCCCGCCGCCATCACGCCGCGCCCAGCAGCTCGGCCCAGGCCTCGATCGCCGGGCGTTCCGCGAGCCGGACGAACGCCACGTCGGCGCCTTCCTGCTGCCAGCGCGCGGCGAGCGTCATCAGCCGGATGGAGTCCAGCCCCCAGTCGACCAGGTTCTCGTCCAACGGGATCTCCGCCGGCTCCTCGCCGAGCAGGTCGGCGACCTCGGCCCGGATCCGCTCCACCGTGAAGCCCATGCCCGTCACTTTCCACCCACCCCTTCGAGCTCCGAAGTCCCGTACTCGCCCTCGAGGTTCGAGGCGGCCGGCTCCACAACCGACCCCACAACCGACCCCGCGGCCGACCCCAGCGTCCCGAGCACCGCCTCCGCCGTGGTGACCATCCCGCAACGCCCGGCCACCCAGGTCAGCGCGCCGCGGTGCTCCGCCGGGCCGAAGTCGGCGACGGCGTCGGCCACCACGAAGGCCTGGACGTCCCGCATCCAGGCGTCGCAGGCGGTGGCCTGCACCCCGATGTGCGCGTACACGCCGGTGATCACCAGCTGGTCCCGCCCCTGCTCGCACAGCAGCTGCTCCAACTCGGTGCGCACGAAGGCGCTGTACTTCCACTTGGTGAGCACGGTGTCGCCGGGTGCCGCGGCGACGGCCTCGGCGATCGCGGTGGCCCGCGGGTCGTCCGGGACGCCCGGCCCCCAGAAGTCCTGCTGCAGCCCGCGCTCGGCCGGGCTCTGCCCGCCGAGCTGCGCCGAGTACACGACGGGGACGCCGGCGGCGCGCGCCGCCTCGGCCAACGCCGCGACATTGCCGAGGAGTTCAGGCACCGGAGCGGCCTCGGCGTCGAAGGCGTCCAGGAAGTGGTTCTGCAGGTCGTGCACCAGCAGGACGGCGCGCGCCGGGTCCACTGCCCAGGCGACCCGGTTGGCGGGCAGCTCCTCGGCGGCGGGCATGGGATAGGAGGGAATGCGTGGCAGGCCCACGGTGGTGTTCCTTAACTGGACGGAAGGCGAGATGACGTGCGGGGAGGGAGACAGCCGGCGGTCGGCGGTCGGTCAGCGGCCGGTCACCGAGGCCGCGATCGCGGCGCGCAGGTCCTTCTTGCTGACCTTCCCGATCCCGGTGGCCGGGAAGGCCTCGACGAACTCGACCCGGTCCGGCACCTTGAACTCGGCGAGCCCGCGCTCGCGCACGAACCGCTTCAACTCGAAGCTCCTCGGCGGCTGTTCACGGTGCTCGGCGTGCAGCACCAGGTACGCGCAGGTGCGCTCGCCCAAGTACGGGTCGGGCATCGACACCACCGCGGCGTCGTGCACCGCGGGGTGGGCGAGCAGGTGGTTCTCGATCTCCTCGGCGGCGACCTTCTCGCCGCCCCGGTTGATCTGGTCCTTGGCCCGCCCCTCGACCACCAGGTGGCCGGTCGGGGTGCGGCGGACCAGGTCCCCGGTGCGGTAGAAGCCGTCCGAGGTGAAGGAGGCGGCATTGTGCTCGGGCGCGTTCCAGTAGCCGCGGATGGTGTACGGGCCGCGCGTGAGCAGGTGGCCGGTGACGCCGTCGGGCAGGTCGCGGTCCTGGTCGTCGACCACCCTGACCTCGTCGTCGGGCGAGATCGGCCGGCCCTGGGTGGTGGTGATCAGCTCCTCCGGGTCGTCCAGCCGGGTGTAGTTGACCAGTCCCTCGGCCATCCCGAACACCTGCTGGAGCGTGCAACCCAGCACCGGCCGCACCCGCCGGGCCGCCTCCTCGCTGAACTTGGCGCCACCGACCAGCAGCACCTCCAGGCTCTCGTACCCGGTGGCGCCGCGCTCGGCGGCGTCCAACCAGAGCAGCGCGAGCGGCGGCACCAGCCCGGTGATGGTCACGCCCTCGCGCTGGATCAGCGGGAAGGCCGTCTCCGGGCCGGGCTGCGGGCAGAGCACCACCCGACCGCCGGCGTACAGCGTTCCGAGCGAACCCGGCGAGCTGAGCGGGAAGTTGTGGGCGGCGGGCAGCACGCACAGGTACACGCTGTCCTGGTCCTGCCCGCACAGCTCGACCGAGCCGCGCAGCGAGTAGATGTAGTCGTCGTGGGTGCGCGGGATCAGCTTCGGCACGCCGGTACTGCCGCCGGAGAGCTGGAGGAACGCGACGTCCCCGGGTTCGGGCTCCCCGCCGGAGATCGTCTGGTCACAGGCCGTCGGGTCACAGGCCTCCCCGTCGCGGGCCTCCGGGCCGGGCGGGTCGCAGGGCACGTCCGCGAGCCGAACGTGCTCCCCCGGGTCATCGCCGGCCACCAGCACCAGCCGAAGCGCGGGGTTCTCCGCCCGTACCCGGCCGGCGAGTTCGCGGTAGTCGAAGCCGCCCTCGACGGCCGGCACCACGTACGCGGCCGCCTCGGTGAAGGAGCAGAAGTACCCGATCTCGGCGTACCGGTGGGCGGGCAGCGCGAAGACCGGCAGCGCGCCGATCCGGAAGAGTGCGAAGACGACCTCGAAGAACTCGGCGACGTTGGGCAGTTGGACCACCACGCGGTCCCCGGAATGGATGCCCCGGGCGCGCAGTCCGGCGGCCATCCGGTCGGCCCGGCGGTCGAGTTCGGCGTACGTCCAGCGCCGCTCCGTCGCCGCCACCGCGTGGCCACCCGGGTCGACGACGGCGGTCCGCTCGCCGTGCGTGGCGGCGCGCTCGCGCAGCATCCGGCCGAAGGTCTCGCCGCGCCAGTACCCGGCGGCCCGGTAGCGCTCGGCGAACTCGGCGGGATACGGGGTGAACCCGTCCAGCGGCGTCACCGGGCCACCCCCGCGGCATCCAGGAAGGTGCGGAACTTGGCGCTGGTCTCGGCGAGTTCGGCCTCCGGCCGGGACTGCTCGACCACGCCGGCGCCGGCGTACACCCGCAGCGTCCGCTCCTCCGCCTCGGCGCAGCGGATGGTGACCACCCACTCGCCGTCACCGGTCGCGTCCTCCCAGCCGACCATGCCGGTGTAGAGGCCGCGGTCGAAGGGCTCGACCTCGCCGATCACCCGGCGTGCCACGTCCGTCGGCGTGCCGCAGACCGCCGGGGTGGGGTGCAGCGCGCAGGCCAGCTCCAGGGCGGAGACCGCGGGGTCGGCCAGCTCGCCTCGGATGGTGGTGGCCAGGTGCCACATCGCCGCCGTCCGTACCAGGGTGGGCCGTTCGGGCACCTCCAGGGTGCGGCAGTACGGAGCCAGCGCCTCGCGGATGGCGTCCACCACGACGGCGTGCTCGTGCAGGTCCTTGGGCGACTCCAGCAGCGCGGCGGCGCGCCGGACGTCCTCGCCGAGGTCCTCGCCGCGCGGCACCGAGCCGGCCAGCGGGTTGGCCAGCACGGCCGTTCCCCGCCGGGAGAGCAGGAGTTCGGGGCTGGCGCCGATCAGGGTGCGGCCGCCGCCGGAGGGGACGGCGAAGGTGTGACCGCCGGGGTCGCGCCGGGCCAGCCGTTGCAGGACGGCGGGCAGGTCGAGCGGCTCGGCGGCGCTCAGCTCCAGCGTGCGGGCCAGCACCACCTTACTCAACTCCCCGCCGCGCAGCCGCTCGACGGCCGCCGCGACGCCCGCGCCGTACGCCTCCGGCGCGGGCACCGGGTGGATCCGCCAGTCGATCCGCTCGGCCGGCGGAGCGGGCAGGGCGATCAGCGGGTCGTCGCGCAGCGCGCCGGCGGTGCGGACCCGGGCGGGGACGGCGAGTTCGACCCGACTGTCCCGGTCGAACGCCACCGCGCCGACCACCAGCGGCCGTTCGACCCCGGCCCGAGCCGCCTCGGCGAGCGTCTCGGCGACCCTCACCGGCAGCGGCCGCCCGTCCTGCGGAACCCGGGCATGCACGCCGGAGCCGAGCAGGGTTCGGGTCGGCGAGGCGAAGAACGCCTCGTCGGAGCCGGCCCGGTACTGGCCGAGCAGTCCGCTGGCCGCGCCGATGACGGCGTGATCCGGGATCGCGGCGAGGGCGGTCGCCGGGGCGTCGGGCCCGACGGATATCGGCCCGGCAGGGGCGTGGTGCACCGTGGTCACGGCGGATTCTCCAGTCTGGGACGGTTCTTCGGAAGGTAGGAGGAGGGCCGGCGGCGCGCCGCTCAGGCGCGCAGGGTCAGAAGCAGGGGGTCAGACACGCGGGGTCAGGCACGCGGGGTCAGACACGCAGCGTCAGTCGCGCGGGCTCAGGCGCGCAGGGTCGCGCCGCCGTCGACGTACAGGTCGTGCATGGTGATGTGCCGCGCCCGGTCGGAGGCGAGGAACACCACCGCGTCGGCGATGTCGGCGGGCGCGGCGATCCGCCCGAGCGGAATGCCGACCCGCCAGGCTCCCAAGTCGCCGTCGATGACCCGGCGTTCGGCCGCCGCGCCGTCCTCGCCCCACAGCGCGCGCTGCATCTCGGTGTCGGTCGAACCCGGCGACACCACGTTGCACCGAACCCCGGAGCGGGCGAGTTCCAGCCCCAGGCAGCGGGTGAACATGGTGGCCGCCGCCTTGGACGCCGCGTAGGCGGCCATCCCGGCCCGCGGCACCCCGGCGGCGTTGGACCCGACGGTCACGATCGCCCCGCGCCCGCGGGCCGCCATCCGCCGGCCGACCGCACGGCTCGCGTGGAAGACCCCGGTGGTGTTGACGGCGAAGGTGTCCGCCCAGTCCCCGTCGGCGAGTTCGACGACCGGGGCGGTACGCAGGATGCCCGCGACGTTCACCAGCGTGCCGATCGGCCCGAGTTGGCCCTCGATCGACTCCACGGTCCCGTCCACCGCCCGGGCGTCGGAGACGTCCAGCACGTACGGGCGTGCGGACGGCACCTCGGCCACCAGGGCCTCTAGCCCTTCGGGGTTGCGGTCCACCGCCGCGACGACGGCCCCCTCGGCCACCAGCGCCCGCACCACGGCCGCGCCGATGCCCTGCCCGGCCCCGGTGACCATCGCGACGGCACCGGCGAATTCGGACTGTTGCTGCACAGGACATCCCTCCGACCAGCAAGATTAGGCAAGCCTAACTTAACACAGCAGTTCGCCCGCGCCGAGCGCCTGTGCGAACGTCAACTCGCCCCGGAGGCCCCCACGGCGGACGTCCCACACCAGAGCCGCACTCGGAGCCGCACCCGAACCTGCACCCGGACACGCCGAGGCCGCCCAGCCCTGGACGGGTCGGGCGGGCTCGGCGCCCTGTGGCGATGGCGCGGCGACGCGGGCCGCTACGGCAGGCGGCTCGCGAAGATCAGGGCGCAGCCGTCGCCCCCTCCGCCGTCCAGGCGCTCCGCACGGCGCAGGCTCGCGCGCAGGGCGGCGCGTCGGAAGGAGGGGTTTTCCGGGCGGACGTGGGCGGTCAGCGGGCGGTCGGGGACGTGGGCGGCCGCCCATCGGGCGACGCCGGTGACGGCCTCGGTGACGGCCTCGATGGCGAGGCCCGGCCCCAGGAGGCGAGGGCGAAGCGGTGGAAGGGGTTGGGGATCGGCAGGCCCGCCGACTCCATCGGCTTGGTGCCGCGGAAGCCAAGCGCAGACGGGAAGTTGGGCGCGCGGACGGTCCGCTGGCGGTAGCCATGGCGCTGCCGGACGGTGCTCCAGCGGTTGCACGGTTCTTCGACCTCGACCTCGGCCCGGGTGGCGAGCGCATCCGAGGGCTTGTGGACGCAGGCGGCCGGGTCGCGACGGAGGGCCAGGGCGGCGTCGACGCCTGTCTCAGCGGGGCTCAGCGGGAAGAAATGACGGGTCGTCAGCTCTTCGTGCCCGCCCCGTGGCGGGCACCCTAGCGCGGGACGGCGGGGGTCGTCGAAGCCTTCGCGGTACCCGAAGGAGCCTTTGCTTGAGGCGTGGAGCCGGGAGGCGGGGAGCCGGGAGGCGTGGCAGGCGGAGCCGTCGAGCCCGCGGCAGCGGCAGCGGCAGCGGGTGCCGGGGAGAGGCCGGTGCAGCCACGCAGGCCGTCGCGGCGCTTGAGGGCGGCCTCGGCGGTGGCGCCGGTGACCGGCTCCGGGATGCCCTTGTCGTCGATGGTGGCCGGAGTGAAGGCCTCGCCCGTCACCTTGCCGTCGGCGGTGAGGGTGAGGGTGGTGACGCCGGTCTCGTTGGAGTTGGCGTAGTTGGAGGTGCCGTACCACAGGAAGTTGCCGAAGCCGTACCCGATGTAGGTGTTGCCGAGCATGCCCGAGCCGACCATGGTGTGCGCGTGGGTGCCGACCACGGCGGTGGCGCCGGCGGCGGCGAGCTTCTTGGCGATGGTGGTCTGCGGTCCGGTCGGGCAGGCCTTGCCCTCGTCGCCCCAGTGCAGGTAGACGAGCACCACCGGGGCCTGCTGCTTGGCCGTCTCCACCGCCTTGACCAGGGCCGGGACGTCCAGCGCCGAGGCGATGCCCGGCTTGTTGGCGCCGGCCCGCCACTTCTGGTTGGTGAGGTCCTCGACCTGGCTGGCGGCGACCACGGCGACCTTCACCCCGCGCACGGTGGTGACGTACGGGGCGTACGCCTCCTTGGCGTTGCGCCCGACGCCGACCACGGGGATCGGCGAGGAGTCCTTGGCGGCGAGGGTGTCGGTGAGGCCGTCGGCGCCGAAGTCCACGGCGTGGTTGTTGGCCATCGAGACGACGTCGACGCCCGAGTCCTTGAGCACCGACAGGGCCTTGGGCGAGGTGCGGAAGGTGTACGTCTTCGGCTCCGGGGCGCCGCGCCCGGTGATCGCGGTCTCCAGGTTGAGGACGGACAGGTCGGCGTCGGCGAGGGTGCGGGAGATCGGGCCGAGTGCCTGCTCGGGCGCCTGGACGGCCAGCCGGGCCTCGGTGCGGCCCTCGAAGTGGACGTCCCCGGCGAAGGCGACGGTGATGGTGCCATCGGGTCGGGGCGGGGCGCTCTTGCCCGGGGCCGTGCCGGAGGGCGAGCCGTCCGGTGCGGACGCGGTGGGCGGGGCGGGGGCGGCGGAGGCCGGGGCCGGGTCGGGGTCGTCCGGCCCACAGGCGGCGACGGCGGTCATTCCGACGAACAGCGCGACGGCGGCCGCGGCACGGCGCATGAGTGAATCCCCCCGAGGATGATGCAAGAGCGGTCAGCCTACGCCACCGAATCACCATCACTCGGGCCCGAGCCCGCAACATTCCGGCCACAAAGTATTCCGCCGACCCCCGGCCGGACACTGACGGGCGCCACTGGACCGCGCCGTCGGCCCATCCGTCCCTCTCGTCCCAATCGCCCCGTCCGACCCGGCCACCGCGTCCCTGGCGCGCGGGCGGGCGGGGCGCGCAGCGTGGTGTGCGGGGGCAGTGTTGGTATACGGGGGGCAGTGTGGTGCACGGGGACCGGCGCGGTGTGCGGAAGCGGGTCCCGCGCCTAAGGCCGGGAGGTGTGACGTGATGGACAGCAACCAACTCTCCCCCGCGGGCGGCGGTCGGCCCTCCGCCGAGGGCGGCGGCCCGCCCTCCCCCGCCCGGGAGCGCCGGATCGTGGTCGGGATCGACGGCTCCGCGCCGTCGAAGGCGGCCCTGCGCTGGGCGGTCGGCCAGGCCGTGCTGACCGGGGCGACGGTGCACGCCGTGGCGGCCTGGGAGTACCCCTCGCTGTACGGGTGGTTCGCACCGATGGTGGACGACGGGTTCGAACAGACCGCCAGCCGCACGCTGAGTGCCGAGATCGACGAGATCCTCGGGCCCGACCGGCCGGTGGAGGTCCGGGAGAGCCTGGTGCTAGGCCACGCCACCGACGTGCTGCTGGAGGCGGCCGACGGGGCCGATCTGCTGGTGCTGGGCAGCCGCGGCCGGGGCACCTTCGCCCGGACGCTGCTCGGCTCGGTGTCCACCCGCTGCGCGGTGCACGGCACCTGCCCGGTGGTGATCGTCCGTGCCGACGGGACGGCCGTCGCCCCACCGCAGGGCACGGCGGTGGCCGGCGGTGCCGAACAGGGGGCGCCCGGCCGCGTGCGCACCAAGGACTGGCAGCTCAGCCTGCACGTGGTCGAGGACGAGGACACCACCCGGGTGCACGCCGTACTGGACGCCGACGGCAACGTGCTGCACAGCGACGCCCGCTCCCGCCGCAACCCGCGCGACGCCCCGGCCCCGGAGGTCGGCGACGAGTTCGCGGTCGGCCGCGCCCTGGTGGACCTCGGCCACCAGCTGCTGCGCGCAGGCGTTCACAGCGCCACCGGGCCCACCGAGGAGTGAGCACCCGTCCTCGGATGGGTGCCGGGCGGTGGAGTGCGCGCCGACCGGTCGGGTGCGCCATGCTGGCACCGCCGGAGCAGCATCGAACCGCCGTACCATCACGGCGCTGAACCACTGAACCGCTGAACCGCACCGCACCACCGCCGTACCGCCGAACCGTTCCTCCCGCGATCCGACCGGAAGAGCCACACCCCGCCATGGACACCACCCCGGCCGCCAATACCCCACCCGTCGGCACCCCACCCACCGAGGCCCCGCCCAAGGAGACCCGGGCCCCGGACTTCACCGCCGGCGAGCGCGCCCGGGGCCGTGCGCTGCGCCGAGCCCAGTTGCCGTGGGCGCTGGGCGGGCGGCTGGCGGGCCTGGCGCTGACCCTGCTGCTCGGCCTCACCCCGGCCGGCGCGGCCCTGGTGACCACCACCGGCGGCTGGTTCGGCGGCTCCCGGACGGCCGGCGTGCTGGCCGGAGCGGCGGCCCTGGTGCTGCTCGGCCAGGCGCTGCACCTGCCGTTCGGGGCCGGGGCGAGGACCGTCCGGGCCCGGTACGGGCTGGTGACCCAGGGCTGGGCCGGCTGGGCCCTCGACGCCGTGCGCGGCCTCGCGCTCACCCTCGTCCTCGTCCTCCCGCTCGCGCTCGGGCTGTCCGCGCTGACCGCCTGGTCACCGCAGCGCTGGTGGCTGCCGGCGGCAGGTGCGGCGGCGCTGCTGACGGCCGCGCTCTCCTTCCTCCACCCGCTGCTGATCGAGCCGGTGTTCAACCGCTTCTCCCCGATGCCTCCGGGGGAACTGCGCGCCGCGCTGCTGGCGCTGGCCGAGCGGGACGGCGTCCGGGTGCGGGACGTCCTGGTGGCGGACGCCTCCCGCCGCACCACCGCACTCAACGCGTACGTCTCCGGGTTCGGGGCGACCCGTCGGATCGTCGCGTACGACACGCTGCTGACCACCGCCGAGCCGCGCGAGGTGGAACTGGTGGTCGCGCACGAGCTGGGGCACGTCAAGCACCGGGACGTGCCGGTGGGCACCGCGCTGGGCGCGGTCGGCGCGGCCGTCGTGGTGGTCGTCCTCGGTCTGCTCGCCGCTTGGCGGCCGCTGCTGGACGCCGCCGGGGCGACGGACACGGCGGACCCCCGGGCGCTGCCGCTGCTGGCGGCGCTCGCGGCGCTGCTGGGCACGCTGTCGGGGCCGCTACAGTGCACGGTGAGCCGCCGGATCGAGGCCAGGGCGGACCGGCACGCGCTCGAACTGACCGGGGACGTGGAGCAGTTCGTGGCGATGCAGCGCAGACTGGCCGTGGCGAACGTCTCCGATGTCGACCCGCCGAGGGTGCTTGAGCTACTGTTCGCCACTCACCCGAGTGCGACCAGCCGGATCGCCGCCGCCCGCGCCTGGCAGGCCGCACCGGAGCAGCGGGCGCCGGAGCGACGCGTCACGCCGGGCGAATCTGTTGTATAGTGCAACAAATATCGAGGAGGTAGGAACGCCGTGCCCGGCCGCCAGTCGTCCATCGAGACCATCCAGCGCGAGCTGACCGCCTTCGCCCGCCGCGCCCGGCACAAGGCCTCCCAACTGCACCCCGACCTCTCCCTGGTCACCTACAGCATCCTCGACCTGATCACCGAGCGCGGCGGCTGCCGGGCAGCCGACGTGGCCGCGTACTTCATGCTCGACAAGTCCACCGTCAGCCGTCAGGTCACCGCCCTGGAGAAGCTCGGCCTGCTGGCCCGCGAGACCGACCCGGACGACCAGCGCGGCCAGATCCTGCGCGCCACCGAGGCCGGGCTCACCCTGCTGCGGGACGCCAACGAACAGCGCCGGCTCTCCTTCACGGCGCGCTTCACCGACTGGTCCGACGACGACGTCGCCCGCTTCGCCGACTACCTGGCCCGCTACGGCCAGGAGGGCTGACCGACCCCTCGGCCGGCGGGCCCGGCCCCTCCGGGGTGCGCAGGGCCACCTCCACGGTGTACAGAGGAGGAGTGCCCCTCCGGCAGCGTCCCGATGCGCCGCACCCGCCGCCCGCGCCGCGTCCCCCCGACCGCCGCCGCGCCTGGCGGCCCGACCGCCGGGTGCTGACGGCGCTGACGCTCGCGCTGATCGTGCTGATCACCGTGGTCGACCTCCTCTCCCCGCCGGACATCCACCTCGGCCCGCTGCTGATCGTCGCCCCCGCCATCACCGCTTCCTTCGCCAGCCCCCGGGCCACCGCCACGGTCGCCGCGATCGCCTTCGCCGCGCTGACCGTCATCGGCTCCGTCCGCGAAAGCCTGACCAGCACGAACATCGAGACCCAACTCAGTGCGCAGCTGATCGTCTCGGTGCTGATCATCGGCCTGCGGGTGCTGCGCGAACGGCACGAGCGCGAACTGGCCCGGGTGCGCTCGGTGTCCGAGGCCGCCCAGCGGGTACTGCTGCGCCCACTGCCCGACCGGATCGGACCGCTGCACCTGGCCTCCGTCTACCTGGCCGCCGAAGCCGAGGCCCAGGTCGGCGGCGACCTTTACGCGGCTGCCCGCACCGCCACCGGCACCCGGCTGCTGGTCGGCGACGTGCGCGGCAAGGGCCTGTCCTCGCTCGGCGACGCGGCCCTGCTGCTCGGCGCCTTCCGCGCCGCCGCCCACCTGCACGCCGAGCTGCCCGACCTGGCCGCCTACCTGGACGGCAGCGTCAGCTGGGACCTCGCCCAGCTCGCCGAACAGTCCCAGCGGGACCGGCAGGAGCGACGGGAGCGACGGGAGCGACGGGAGCGGAGCGGGCGAGGCGACCGGGGCGAGCGGCAGGGCCTGCAGGCGCTGTCCGCACTGCCGCTCCCCGCGCCCGAGGAGCCTCCCAAGGAGAGCGGCGAGGCCGGAGAGTCCTTCATCACCGCCGTCCTGCTCGACATTCCCGACGACGGCTCCCCGGTCCGCCTGATCGACTGCGGTCACCCTCCCCCGCTGCTGCTGCGTCCCGACGGCATCACCACCCTCGCCGCCCGCCACCCCGCCCCACCGCTGGGCCTCGGCGAGCTCGCACCGGTGCGGTACGAGACGGAGACCTTCCCGTTCCAGCCCGGCGACCGGCTGCTGATCTACACCGACGGCGTGATCGAGGCCCGCGACGCCCAGCGCCGCTTCTACCCACTCACCGAACGCGTCACCGCCTGGCGATCCGAGTGCCCCACTGCCCTGCTCCACCGCCTGCGCCGCGACCTGCTCGCCCATGTCGGCGGCCGACTGGACGACGACGCGGCCATGGTCGTGGTCGAGCGACTGCCGAGAGGGGCGGGCGGCTGACAGATGACAGATTCCAGATGACAGATTTCGAAAGCTGTCATCTGAAATCTGTCATCTGAAACCTGTACGGCCCAGGCCCTCGCCCCCTGCACCACCTCCACCAGCCGGCCGACGAGGCTCTGCCACGGAGGTTTCGTCGGCGGCGCGTGTCGACGGCATCCGGTCAGCTGCAGCCGGGGATCGGGTTGGCGGTGGCGCTGCCCGCCTGGGTGAGCAGACCGCACAGGGTCGAGCGGGACACCTTCCAGATGCCGTTGTCGAGGACGGACTGGCCGGTCGCGCTCGGCTCCACCGCGTTGCCCTGGAGCGAAAGCGAGTACGTGACGGTCGCGTGGCTCGCGTCCGTGAGCGCGACGTCCTCGACCTCCACCTGCCCCTGGCCGACCTGCGGGTCCTGGGCGAAGCCCTGGAGCACCGGAAGCAGCATGTCGCCGTCCTGGAGCAGCCTGGCCTTGTCGGCGACCGACGTGCTGGGGTCGAAGAACCGTTCCCAGTTGCTGGTGACCTCCTCCTTGGCCGCGGCAGGGTCGGCGGGGGCGGTTTCGGCGGCGGTCTCCGTCGCCGGGGCGGACTCGGTGGCGGTGGCGGTGGCAGTGGCAGTGGCGGTGGCAGTGGCAGTGGCGCCCGTGGCCGCCGGGGACGTGGCTGCGGAGCCGGAGCCGCCGCCACCGCCGCACCCCGCCGCCGCACCCACGAGCAGCAGGGCGAGCAGCGCGCCCGCCGTCCGCAGAGCCCGGCCGCCGGTATCGGGGGTGCCGCTTCGCATCACATGCATGGTCGTCTTCCCTCTCGACTGCGCCGCCCGGGCCCCACTCTCGGCGCCCCGGACGCCGTTCCAGGCCGATCCTGGACACGTCTCACGTGACACCTTGAGGCGGATCCACGGCTGAATCGCAATTCGACGGAGAAATCACCCGTAACGCCCCGGGCGTTCGCCCGTCCGGGACTGGTTCCACCGAACTCGGGTTCCACCGGGGTCGGTTCTTCCGGACCGGCCGGGAGCGGGCGGGAGCGGGCGAGCCGGCTGCTCGCCGCGGCCGGCGCCGTGCCGTGCCGCGCACGCTCGGCCGGTACGGGACCTCCGGTGAACGCTTCGTCGAGCACAGGCCCCCCGCCCGTCCTCGGCCGCCATCCGCGGCGCGGCGCTGATCGCGCCCGGGGCTGTCGGGGTGCCCTGCGGTCGCCGCCCGCTCCGCCGAACCAGTGGCCGAATGCTCCGGGGACCGGCAGGATCGAAGGCAACCGGCCCTGCTGGATTACCTGTTCATGACTTCCAGATGACCCCTCCCTTCCGATCCGATGGCTACGATGGTCGCACCCATGTCGATCAGAGTCGACATAGCCGGGTAGGGGGAACTGACGGTGAATCACATCCACGTCCAGACACATGCCCTGCGCCAGTCGGCGAACGGCCTCACCGAGGCCGCCAAGACCTTCGGGCCCGTCGGGCACTGGCTCGACGACAGCCACACGGCCGCCGACAGCATGTCGGCCTGGGACTCCGGACCGGCGCTGAAGGACTGCGCTGACGCCTGGCAGGCCCATGTGAAGTCCGTCGTCGATCAACTTCACGTCTACTCACAGCAGTTGCACGATTCGGCCCACTCCTACGACCAGGCCGACCAGGAGTACGCCCGCCGACTCGAGTCCGCGCTCAACGACCTCGGCGGCGCGACGACGGAGCAGCAGCCGTGACGATGACCATCGCGGCGCTCAAGGCCGCCAACAGCATCGACGTCGACGCCGCCGCCGGCTCCTGGCTCGCCCTGTCCAAGCAGGCGTGGCAGGCCGTCAACGACATCCACGCCAACGGTGTCGACCCGCTCAAGGAGAACTGGAAGGACAAGGTCGGCGAGGCCGCCGGCCGCAAACTCCAGGAGCAGGCCGAGATCCTGGAGGCCGGCGCGGACATCATGCGCGGCGTCGTCATGGTCCTCGACGGGCTGAGCGCCAGCATCACCCGGGCCAAGCTCACCCTGAACTCCGCCCTGGACATGGCCAGGCAGTACGGCCTCACCGTCGACGAGTCCACGGCCACCGTCCACGGCAGCGGCGGCGCGGCGGCCTCCAACGACAACGTCGTCCAGGAGATCGACGCGCTGCTCCAGGAGGCGCTGCGCGAGGCCGCCCAGGCCGACAGACTGGCCTCCGCCGAGCTGCGCAAACTCGCCGGGGCGACCTGCGAGACCGATCCGCGCAAGGCGCTGGACCAACTCCAGCGCGAAGCCTCACAGACCGAACTGTCCATGTACACCGGGGACATCCCCAGCGGGCAGGACCCCCGGCTGGTCAGCGACTGGTGGAACGCGCTGACCGACAACCAGCGCAAGCAGTTGACGCTCTCCGATCCCGTGACCCTCGCCAACCTCCCCGGCATCCCCGACGACGTGAAGGTGAGGCTGCGCGGCGGGCCCAACGCCAAGTACGACCGGGTGAAGACCGTGCAGTGGGCGCTGGAGCACTGGAACGACACCACCATCGACGTCTTCGACGACAACTGCACCAACTTCGCCTCGGAGGCGCTGCGCCAGGGCGGCGTGCACGCCAAGTGGGACCAGTGGTGGGGCTGGCGCGGGGACGACACCTGGGGGCGCAGCGACGACGCCGGCGGCGACTGGTTCGACCAGCGACTCGACTACTCGAAGAGCTGGGCCGGGGCGCAGAACATGCACGACTTCATGATGCGCCACGGCGGCCAGGAGCTCCCTCCGGACGAGGTGAGGCCCGGGGACATCGTCTACTACGAGGAGGACTCCGACCAGGACTCCCAGGACAAGAAGGGCGTCGTCCACCACACCGCGGTGGTGACGGCGGTGACCCCGGACGGGGACATCCGCTACACCCAGCACAGCGGCGGCCAGCAGAACGCGAGCCTGGGCGGCCGGATCGACAGCTTCCAGGAGCAGCGCGGGTACCAGAAGCTGCACTTCGTCCGCGTGAATCCGGACTGGTACTAGGCCTATGAATGAGGAACAGCGCTCTCCCCGGTGGCTGCGGGCGGGCGGCCCGCTGCTGCTCGGCTGCCTCGGGTGGGCGTTCGGCGTGCCGACGCTCCTCGCGGACGGCGACATCCACGCGCTGGTGAGCCGCTGCCAGGACAGCCCCGGCGCCCCGGCCCACGTGCTGCCGCTCGCCTGGGCGGGGCTGGTGCTCGGCATCGGCACGGTGTGCTGGGGTGGTTGGCAGCTCGTCACCGCCGTTCGGCGCAGGACGTTCCGGATCGGCCTGGGGCACGCTCTGCTGTGCGTCCTGCTGCCGGTGGCGGCGATCGGGGTGCCGTTCCAGTACGCCCTCGCGCAGACCGCCGCGCACGACACCGGCACGCAGCGGAGCGCCTGCTTCGGACAGGGCCGGCTCACGGACGCTGTCGCTGCGGGCAGGACGGCTCCGGACACGGCGGCACCAGGTGCGGCGGCTCCGGGCGTGGCCGCCGCGGGTGTGGTCGGTGCGGCCGCGGCGCGTCAGGCACGGCTCCCGGCCTGATCGCCACCGTGCGAGTACCGGGCGGATGCCCGAGCCCGAGCCGGCGCCCAGGCCGACGAACGGGGACGGCACGGCCAGACCGACGTACGCCGAGAGTCCCGCGCCGATCAGGTCGGCCGGTCGGCCGACTGGCCCAGGGTGGTCACGGCTCTCCTGGCCCCGGGTGGGTGCCGATGGCTCGGGACCAACCCGACTTCCGTCGGCTTCCGTCGTCCCGGCCAGGACCGACCGCCCCCGGCAGGTCCTACGGCTGGTGGACGTACGGCGTCGTCGTGCTCAGCCAGGCGAAGCCGAGGCGCTGCAGGATGGGCCGGCTCTGGTCGCTCGCGTCGACCTGGAGGTACTGGTAGCCGAGCTCGGCCGCGAGGCGGGCGCGGTGGGCGACGAGGGCGCGGTAGATGCCCCGGCCGCGCCAGTCGGGCGCGGTGCCGCCGCCCCAGAGGCCGGCGAACCCGGTGCCCGGGATCAGCTCCATCCGGGCGCCGCTGACCGGGCGGTCACCGGCCATCGCGACGACCATGCTGACCGTCTCGTTGCCGTGCCGCAGGTGGTCGAGCAGCCGCTCGCGCAGGTTGGGGTGCTCGGTGCCAAAGGCCTGTACGTGGGCCTCCACCAGCAGGTCCACCCCGGCCGGGTCGGTCACCGGGAGCAGCCGGACGCCCTCGGGCAGGGCGGTCTCGGTGGGCAGGTCCGCGATCCGGGCGATCATCAGCGCCTCGTCCGGCTCCGGGGTGAAACCGGCCGCCAGCAGTCGGGCGCCGAGGTCCGCGGGGCGGTCGTGGGAGTAGGCCTTCCACTCGAACTCCAGCCCCAGTCCGGCGAAGTGGCGCACCTGTGCGGCGATGGCCGCGTCCGCCCCGGCCTCGTCCAGGCCTGACCAGACCACGCCGTTCCAGCTGTGCTCCGGACCCACCTGCCGGACCACCGCGCCGTCGCGCTCGACACGGCAGTCCGGGTCGGGCGGCGCGTTGCGTCGGAGTCGGTCGTCGAACAGGGCGAGCACTTCGTCATGATCCATCCGCTCACTCCAGCACGGCACGGGAGCGCGCGCCATCGAGTTTCCGCTCCACCGGCCGCGAGCGGCGGGCCGGCGGGCGGACCAGGCAGGCGAGCCGGGCGGGCGCTGCCCGGGGCGCGGCGGGCGGGGAGGACCCCGGCGATCACGGCGCAGCCGAGTCCGGCCGGAGGGAGGATCAGGAATCCGCACCGGGGCGGCCCGCAGGCGCGCTTGTTGTGGCCGCAGCGCTCCGCCGGCGGCCACTCAGCGCGACACCCGGGGTCACTGCGCCAGGTACCCGCCGTCCACCGGCAGCACGACCCCGGTGACGAAGGAGGCGTCGTCCGAGGCGAGGAAGAGGACGGCCGCGGCGACCTCGGCCGGGACGCCGAGCCGGCCCATCGGGTGCAGCTTCTCGATCGCCCCGAGGTACTCGGGTCCGCCGGGCTCGTCGTACAGCCGGGCGACCCGCTCGGTGGTGATGGTGCCGGGGGCGACGGCGTTGACCCGGATTCCGCGGTCGGCCCACTCGACGGCGAGGTGCTTGGTGAGGCCGGAGGCGACGAACTTGGCGGGCCCGTACACCGCCTGGCCGCGCTGGCCGGCCTCGCCGGAGATGGAGGACAGGCAGACGATCGAGCCGCCGGGCCGTTCCTGCGCCGTCATCGCCTCGATCGCGTACTTGCAGGTGAGGAACATGCCGCGGCCGTCCACCGCCATGACGTGGTCCCAGTCCTCGGCGGTGGCCTCGGTGATCTCCATCAGCGGGATGATCCCGGCGTTGGCGACCAGGACGTCCAGCCGCCCGTGCCGCTCGACTGCGGCCGCCACCATCCGGCGGGCGTCCTCGTCCCGGGCCACGTCGCCGACCACCGTGCTGACGGCGCCCGGGAGTTGCTCGGCCAGCCGGTCCAGTCCGGCCGCGTCCACGTCGGTGGCGACCACCGACGCACCCTCCCGGACGAAGCGTTCGGCGACGGCCCGTCCGATGCCGCTGGCCGCACCCGTCACCACACAGGAGCGGCCGGCCAGCCGCCCGGCCGCGGGGCTCCCCGCGTTCACAGTCACCATGGCGCGACTCTATCCAGCGCAGGGGCGGGAGTCGGGGCCCTCCGCCCGATGCGCCGGATCCGGCCGGTCGGCGGCTCAAATGCGGCCCGGGACACTCGGCGGCGGCACCACGCAGGGCGACGGCCGCAGGGAGCACTTGCGGCGGCGGTGGGAACGACAACGGCGGCCGGGACCGTCGGTACGGTCCCGGCCGCCGTTCGACCGGCGTGCAGCCGGTGCGCGGTGAAGGCCGCGGGAGCTACACCCGCGCGTCCGTGGCCAGGGCCTCGGCCACCGGGAGGTTGGGCTGCGGGTGGGTCAGCAGGTGCACGCCCGCCGCCAGCGCGCCGCCGACCAGCGGGGCGAGCAGGAACAGCCACAGCTGCGACAGCGCCTCGCCGCCCGCGAACAGCGCCGGGCCGAGGCTGCGCGCCGGGTTGACCGAGGTGCCGGTGAGCGGGATGCCGGCCAGGTGGACGACCACCAGTGCGACGCCGATCGGCAGACCGTCGAAGCCGACCGCGGCCAGCCGGTGGGTGACCGCCAGGACCACGTACACCAGCAGGAAGGTGAGGACGACCTCGGTCAGGAACGCGCCGCCGGCGTTGATGTGCACCTGGGAGCGCTCGCCCCAGCCGTTGGTGCCGAGCTTGCCGTGGGTCTCCAGACCCGGCACCTGCTTCGCGAGCAGCAGGACGAGCGCCGCGCCCGCGATGCCGCCGAGCACCTGTGCCACCCAGTACGACGCCGCCGTGCGCCCGTCTATCCGGCGGGCCAGCAGGAAGCCGAGCGTCACCGCCGGGTTGACGTGGCAGCCGGAGATCGGGCCCAGCGCGTACGCGAGCGCGAGCAGCACGAAGCCGAACGCGAGCGCGATGCCCACCGCACCGATCGCCTCCCCCGCGAGCACCGCGGCGCCCACCGCCAGCAGCACCAGCAGCAGGGTCCCGAGGAACTCGCCGATCACCGCCCGCTTGTCCGTTCCACCCATGCGCCTGGTCCTCCTGACCGTCAGGGCAGGCGGACCGGTACCGCCCACGTCCGGCCAACCCTGGTCGACCGTTCGAGGGATCGCATGTCGGCCGAACGGCCCACCACCGTGTTCACGGCGCGTCCGCCTGCCGAATTACTCCGAACGGATGAAACCGTACGAAAATGGCGAGCCCAATGCAAAACGGAGGTAAAACGGGCAGAGGCGGACAGGACGGGCGGCGAACAGCCCTCGGAACGGTCGACAGACGGTCGACGGCCGGGCGGCAGAACGGTCGGCAGGCCGGCCGGACCGGCCTTCAGACCGTCAGCACGATCTTCCCGCGCAGGTGCCCGGCCGCACTGACCCGATGCGCCTGCGCCGCTTCCGCCAGCGGGAACACCCGGTGCAGCGGCAGCCGCAGGGTGCCCGCCTCGTGCAGGGCGACGGCGGCCGCGAAAGCGCGCTGGTGGTGCGACTCCACGCCCTCGACACCGCCGTTGAAACGGACGCCGTGCTCCTGCCCGCCCTCCATGTCGGCGATCGTCAGCACCCGGTCGGCGCTGCCCGTCAGCTCGACCGACAGCGGCAGCACCCCGCCCCGCCCGGCCGCGTCCAGCGCCCGGTCCACCCCGCCCGGGGCGACGGCCCGCACCCGCTCGGCGAGGCCCTCGCCGTACGCCACCGGGATCGCGCCGAGTTCCCGCAGGTGGTCGTGGTTGGCCTCGCTCGCGGTACCGATGACGGTGATCCCGCGCGCCCGGGCGAACTGGAGCAGCACGGTGCCCACCCCGCCGGCCGCGCCGTGCACCAGCAGCGTCTCGCCCGGCCGTACGCCGAGGACGTCCAGGACCCGCTCCGAGGTCTCGGCCGCCGCCGGGAGCGCGGCGGCCTCCTCCCAGCTCAGCCCGGCGGGCTTGTGGGCCAGCGCCGCCGCGTCGAGCAGCGCGTGTTCCGCGTAGGCGCCGCCCATCGTGCTGCCGAACACCTCGTCGCCGGGCTCGAAGCCGCTCACCTCGGCGCCGACGGCCTCCACCGTGCCGGACACCTCCACGCCCGGCACGTAGGGGAAGACCACCGGGAACAGCCCGGCCAGCTCACCGGTGCGAAGCCTGCGGTCCACCGGGTTGACGCCCACCGCTCGGACCGCGACCCGCACCTGGCCGGGGCCCGGGGCGGGCAGTTCGATGTCGATCGGGCGCAGCACGTCCACGCCGCCGAATTCGGAGAAGGCGATCGCCTTGGTCATGGAAAGTCCCTCGGTTCCAGGAGAGTTGGTCTGTCTTCCGACGCCTTCCATCCTGTGACCGGAGCGGTGGGCGCCCGGCCGGTCCTTCGGACGGTTCGACCTGTCCGAACGGCCAGGCGGGACCGTCGCCGCCCCGAACTAGGCTGGAGCGCATGGACGGCATGAGTGGTTCCAGCGGCATCGACGGCATCGACGGCATCGACGGCATCGACGGCAAGGGCCAACTCCCCGGCGAAGGCCGGAGTGCCGGCAAGACCCGGGCCGGTGGCAAGAGCGAGGCCTGGCAGCAGCACTGGGGCCGCCCCGAGGACGCGCTGGCCCGCGCCCTCGAAGTGCTGCGCACGCCCCGGCCGGACCTCCTGCGGCAACTGTCAGCGGTCCTGGACACCCTCGTCCCCCACACGGCGCTCGCCCAGCTCAGCGGCGTCTGCACGTTCAGCCCCACGCACAACTACGGCCCGCCCGAGCTGACCGGGGCCATCGGCTCACTCGACCTGTCCCGGCTGGCCGAACGCGCGGCCGGGACGACCGCGGCCGGCCGCCCCTGGCAGGGCGAGGCCGAACTCGCCGGGCAGTCCCGACCAGTGGTGGTCACGGCGACCACGCCCGGCACCGGCGACGGCGCCGTCCTGGTCCTCGTCCGGCAGGACGCCGAACCGCTCGCGGCGGGGGCGCTCGCCGTCCTGCAGCAGCTGTGGGACCTGGTGGTCGCCCACTCCGACCACCGCGCCACCGACGCCGCCCCCACCCGGGCCACCGCCTCCCGCGCCTCCGCCAACGCCCGCGCCCGCGCCATCGCCGAGTTCACCGGCACCCACAGCGCCGCTCTCACCGCGATCCTGGCGCCGCTGCGCTCGGCCGACCTGGACGACGCCACGGCCCGCCGCACCGCCACCGAGCTGGCCGTCACCGCCCTGCTCGACCTGCGCCAGGGCGCCGAACTGGACCGCACCCTCAGCGAGCAGCCCGCCGACGCCGCCTTCGCCCGGCTGGTGCGCGAGTTGCGCCCGCTGCTGCGGCACACCCGGGTCCAGCTCGACGTCGCGCCCCCGGCCGAGGCCGACCGGTCCGTCCCCGCCGATGCCGCGCACACCGCCCGGGACGCCGTCCGGGTGGCCGTGCTGCTGATGCTGGAGCAGGAGAAGCCGACCCGGCTGCACGTGAGCTGGCAGCTCACGGCGGACGGCCTGCTGCGTGCCGTGGTGCGCGGCGACGGCCTCGGCATCCTGTCCGCCGGCGCCCTCACCGTCCACCGCACCGCCGACCGCATCGCCGCCCTCGGCGGACGCCACGGCGTCGAGGCCGTCCCCGGCTGGGGCACCACGGTGACCGTCGACCTCCCGCTCGCCCTGCCCGAACCCGTCCTCGCCACCGACCCGTTGGACGGCCTCCAGCCGCGCGAACGGGAGGTCCTCGACCAGCTCGCGCGGGGCCGCCGCAACCGGGACATCGCGGCGGCCCTGCACATCAGCGAGTCGACGGTGAAGTTCCACGTCGCCAACATCCTCGCCAAACTCGACGTCTCCTCGCGCGGCGAGGCCGCCGCCCTGGCCCACAGCGCCGGACTGCCACGCGCGCCCGTCGGGCTGCACGCGGCATCCTGAGCACCCCGCCCCTCCTCGGAAGAGACGCCATGACCGACCCCACCACCTGGGACCCGAGCACTCCCGGCATCCTGCGCCTGCCCTCCGGCCGCCTCCTGCGCGGCCGCGGCCTCAGCCGAACCATGCCTCCCGGGCCCCAACCGACCTTCGGCCTCTACCTGTTGGACGACCGTCCGCCCCACGTCGACTGGCCGAGCCGCTGGGTCCGCTGGCCCGACTTCGGCCTCCCCGCCGACCGCGCGGACGCCGCCGAAGCCTTCCGCGAGGCGTGGGAGCGCTCCGCCAACGAACGCGTCGAACTCGCCTGCGCCGGCGGCTGGGGCCGCACGGGAACCAGCCTCGCCTGCATCGCCGTCCTGGACGGCGTCCCGCCGGCGGAAGCGGTGGCGTACGTGCGGGAGCACTACGACCCGCACGCCGTCGAAACGCCGGAGCAGCGCGAGTTCGTGGAGCGGCCAGCCTAGGCGGGGTGGGGAACAATCCCGAAATCCACGAAGGGTGACCATCGGGCCACTGAACTGCAACAATATGTTGAAGTCGATGCCCGTCGGGTTCGTTGCAGGGAGAAATCCTTTGCGAAGTTTTACTGACGGTTGGCATCCCGGTCGGCCTCCGCGGCACCGAGCTGCCGGGCCAGGAACCGCTCGGACGACTCCAGTTGGGGCTCCGGCACGTCCAGGTGGCCCCCGGGGTTGGCGTGCAGCGTCTTCTCCGGGGACCCCAGCGCGCCGAACAGTGCGAGCGCCCCCTCGCGCGGGACCAGCCGGTCGTCCCACTGGAGCAGGAACTCCACCGGCACGCCGACCCGACCCGCCGCCTCCGTCTGCGACGCGTGCCCCGTCAGCCCGAACACCGCGGCGGCGATGCGCGGCTCGGCCGCCGCCAGCGGGATGCCGATCACGCTCCCCAACGACAACCCCCAGTACCCGACCGGCCCGAGGCCCTCCGCCTGCCCGTCCAGCTCACCCAGCCCGCCCGAACCGCCCGGCGCCGCCAGCGCGTCCAGCACCGCCACCCACTCCGGGACCGCCCGCTCCGCGAGTTCCGCCGTGTGCCGCGCCACCCACGCGCTGACCGGCCGGCCCGCCGCGATCAACTCTCCGATCTCGGTGGCGAACCGCTCGTCCTGCGCGCTGCGCGTCCGCTCCCCGTGCCCCGGCGCGTCCAGCGCCACCGCCGCGAACCCGTGCCGCCGTACACACCGGTGCGCCCGGTCCACCAGCCCCGGCCCCAGCTTGTGCTGGCCGCCGCCGTGCCCCAGCAGCACCAGCGGCCGCCCACCGAGGGGCGGCCCGTCCGGCTGCCACAGCACACCGGGCACGCCGTCGAGGGTGAACCGGCGCTGCGTCACGCCGTCCGCGCTGGATTCCGAGGTGAAGTGCACCCGGCCATCATGGCTCCCGACACACGTTCGAGTCCCGGCTTTTCACCGCTGCCACCGGGAGCCGCCGCCACCGGAGTCACTGCCACCGGCGCCGCTGCCGCGGAGCCTCCGCAACCGGAACCGCCGCCGCTGGCGAGCGGCTACGCGCCCGGGGCGGGCTCGCCGAGGAAGGACAGGAGGAGGGCGGTGATCTCGGCGGGGCGCTCCAGGCTGGGGAGGTGGCCGGCCCAGGGGAGTTCCCGGTGGCGGGCATCGGCTCCCCAAGCGATTTGAAGTCGCCGCGCCCGCCGGTAAGCGCTTGCGGCGGTCCCCGGGCTCTGGACGGGTGAAGGAGGTGCTCGGAGGTGCTCATGGGAGATGCGAAGAGCGAGCGGGACGACGGGTTCCAGGCGTTCATCGTCGCGGCCTGGCCCCGCCTGGTGCGGACGGCGTACCTGCTGGCCGGCGAGCAGTACGCAGCCGAGGACCTGGTGCAGTCCGCCGCCGAGAAGGCCTGCGCGGCCTGGTCGAGGGTGCGCCGGGCCGACGATCCGTACGCCTACGTGCGGAGGATCCTGGTCAACCAGCACGCCCGCCGCTGGCGCCGCCGGGCGCCGGAGCTGCTGGTGGACGCGGTGCCGGACGCGGCGGGGAGCGAGGACGGGTTCGCCCGCTCCGACCAGCGCGGTGCCCTGCTGGCCGCGCTGGCCACCCTGCCGCCGCGCCAGCGCGAGGCGGTGGTGCTGCGGCACTGGGAGGACCTGAGCGACAGCCAGACGGCTGCGGCGATGGGCTGCTCGGTGGGCGCGGTGCGCAGCCACGCCGCGAAGGGCATCGCGCGGCTGCGGCAGGTCACGGCGCTGGTGGAACTCAAGGACACGACGCACATCGGAGGAACGGCATGAGGCGCGGAACGGACCAGGAGCCGGGCGGGACGGGCGTGGACGACGGCAGGGACGTGTGGGTCGGCCTCGGCCTGGCCGAGGCGGCGGCCGGCGCGCGGATCGGTCCGGCGCCGGTGGCGGACATCGTGGCGGGCGGCCGCCGGCTGCGGCACCGCCGCCGTACGGTGGTCGGCGCGGTGGCGCTGGCCGCGGTGGTGGCGCTGACCGGCGGGGCGCTGGCGCAGCTGCGCCCGGGCCCGGCGTCCGCCCACGGGGTCGGCCCGGCGGGCGTCGGCGCCGTGCTCGGACCGGCGACCGCCGCACCCTCGACGACCGCCGCGCCCTCGGCGACCGCCGCGGTGCGTGACCCGCTCACCCCGGTCCGGGTGCTGCTGGGCCAGGGCGTGGCCCCGGACGGCAAGCAGTGGCAGCTGTGGGAGGCGCTGTGGCCGGAGGCCCCACGGGAGCGGGCGTTCGAGCAGGCGACGGCGGTATGGAAGGAGCGCAGCCGCTACGACTCGGCGGCGGCCGAACCGACGGAGGAGTACGTCCGGCGGTACTGGCAGCCCGACTTCGATGTCGTCGACGTCTACTTCACCGTGGACGGGGTGCGGCAGAGCCATGACTCCGAGGGCGTCCAGCCGGCCCCGGGCAAGGTCGACCCGCGCAGCCGGACCACCGTCGGCGGCGGTCTGGTCGGCCACCGGGGCAAGGGGGACACCGTGGCCCCGCTCGACGTGGTGCTGCTCTCGCTCGGCCCGGACGTCGGCCGGGTGGTGGTGACCTGGACCGACGGCACCTCCACCGAGCCGCCGCTCGTCACCGTGGCCGACTCCCCCGTCCGCGCGGTGGTGGTGCCCCGCCCGGGGGCGAAGCGGGCGAGCTCCTGGCAGTTCTTCGACAGGGACGGCAAGGTGCTTCCGAACGCCGACGCCAAGTACCTGACCGAGTCAGGCTCCTGAGGACGCCCGCCCGACGCCCCCTCAGCCGAGCAGCAGCTTCGCGGCCGCCGCCGCGCCGTCCGTGCGGATGCCGGCGGCGAGGGCGGCGGCGCGCTCGCGGGCGGCGGGGGCGAGGGCGTGGCGCAGGGCGGCGGTGAGGGACTCGGTGGTCGGGGTCGGGCCGTCGTGGGCGGCGCCGATGCCCAGCGCCGCCACCCGCGAGGCCCAGTACGGCTGGTCCACCATCTGCGGGACCAGTACCTGGGGCACCCCCGCCCGGGCGGCCGTGGTGGTGGTGCCGGCGCCGCCGTGGTGGACGACGGCGGCGACCTTCGGGAACAGCGCCTGGTGGTTGACCTCGCCGACCGCGAAGCAGTCCCCGGCCCCGTCCACCTCGGCGAGCCGGGCCCAGCCGCGGCCGAGCAGCACCCGCCGGCCCTGGGCGCGGACGGCCTCGACGGCCGCCCGGGCGGCGCCCGCCGGGTCCCGCAGCGGCATGCTGCCGAAGCCGACGTACACCGGCGCCTCACCGGCCGCCAGGAAGGCCGACAGGTCGGAGGGCAGCGGTCGTTCGTCCGGCAGGATCCACGCGCCGGTCTGCACCGCCTCGGGCCACCCCGCCCCGAACGGCCTCGGCCAGGGGTCGAGCAGCGGGTCGGTGGCCAGCCACGGCCGGCCGGTGAGGACGTGGTCCCGGACGTTGTCGACCTCGGCCAGTCCGACCGCCGCCCGGTGGGTGTTGACCGCCTCCCCGAACAGCGCGTTCATCGTCCCGATGTTGAGCTCCCACAGCTCCCGGCGGTCGGTCACCTCCGGCGGGTACGGCGCCATCGGGTACTCGAAGGGCCGGTGGCGCGGGGAGGGCAGCACGGTCGGCTGGAGGGCGACGTACACGAAGCGGGCGCCCAGCCGCTCGGCCGCCGCCTGCGCGCCGGCCGCCGCCGGGAACAGGCCGGTGGCCACCACCGCACCGCCCGGCTCGGCCGCCCCGAGCACCGCCGCGTGGAACTGCTCGACCAGTCGGGCGGCGCGCTCGGAGATGCCCGAGGGCGCCGGCGGCCCGCTGACCAGCGCGCGCACCGACTGCCCGACCGGCACCACGTCCACCCCGGCCTCGGCCAGCCGAGCCGCGAACTCCTCGTCCGGCGGCGCGCACACCCGCACCGAGGCGCCCAGCTCCTCCAGCCGCAGCGCCAGCGCGGCCATCGGCTCGACGTCCCCACGCGACCCGTACGTCGACAACACCACTCGCACGTCGAACTCCCCCGTTCCTTCCCCGGCTTCGTGTCCTTGAGCCGGTGATTCTGCGGCACCACCGGGGCCTTGTGGCAAGGCCCCCCGTGCGCTATAGCTTGAGAGTGGCGAGGAGTGGGGCCGCCCCCCTCCGGGCCGGCCTCCTCCGGGCCGGCCTCCTGAGGAACGGGCCTCCTGCCAGAATCACCCCATGCGCGCGATCATCGAATCCATGGCCGGTCAACTCACCCGTGTGCCAGGCGTGGTGGGAGTGATGCTCGGCGGGAGCCGGGCCCGCGGCGAGGAGCGGCCGGAGTCGGACTGGGACCTCGGGGTGTACTACCGGGGCAGCCTCGACCTCGACGCGCTGCGTGAACTCGCCGGGCCGGGGGTCGAGGTGGCCGGCCCGGGCGGCTGGGGACCGTGGGTGAACGGCGGGGCGTGGCTGCGGGTCGACGCGGTCGCCGTGGACTGGATCCTTCGGGACCTCGACCGGGTCGGACGGGTGTGGGCGGACTGCCGCGAGGGCCGTTACGAGGTGGGGACGCAGGCCGGCCATCCGCTCGGCTTCTGGTCCCCCTGCTACCCGGGCGAGGTCGCCCTCGGGCAGCCACTGGCCGACCCCACCGGGGAGTTGACGCGGCTCAAGCGGCAGACCGCCGACTACCCGGAGCCGCTGCGCGAGGCCCTCACCGCGGCCACCTGGGAGGCCGGCTTCCTGCTGGACACCGCCGCGAAGAGCGCCGTCCGCGCCGACGCCCTGCACGTCTCGCTCTGCCTGTCCCGCGCCGTCGGCATCCTGGTCCAGGCCCTGTACGCCCACCACCGCCGCTGGTGCCTCAACGAGAAGGGGGCCCTGGCGGTGGCGGACCAACTGCCCGACACACCAAGGGACTTCGGCGAGGTCGCGCGCGGCCTGCTCGCCGCACCCGGCGGGTCGGCGGCGGAACTGACGGCCACCGTCACCCGGGCCCGGGAGCTGACCCGGGAGACGGTGGCCGTGTTGGGCCGCTGAACCGGGCACCATCCCCACCCGACGGCCCGGGCCCCGGCCAGTGGGTTCCCCGCGCTGCGGGAAACCTCAGGGCGGGGAACTGCGGTTTTCCGCAGGAGGTTCGCCGGAAACCCGCATACCGCCGCTGACCTGCGATTTCTAGCGTGAAGGGCAGAGCCGAGCGCACCGGCGCCGGCACCCCTGCCCCCTGGAGAGCCGCATGCAGCACACCGTCCTCGCCATCGCCCAGCAGCCCGCCGACGGGTTCGCCGGCTGGGCGGCCGACCTGGTGGACACCATGGGCGGCCCCGGCGCCGGCCTGGCGATCGCGCTGGAGAACCTGTTCCCGCCGCTGCCCAGCGAGGTGATCCTGCCGCTGACGGGCTTCGCCGCCGGGCAGGGCGTGATCAGCCTCGCTTCCGCGCTGACCTGGACCACCCTCGGGTCGGTCGTCGGGGCCGTCGTCCTTTACTGGCTGGGCGCGTTGTTCGGCCGGGAGCGGATGCACGCGATCTGGGCCCGGCTGCCGCTGGTCAAGGCCTCCGACCTGGAGCGCACCGAGGCCTGGTTCGCCCGCTACGGGACGAAGGCGGTGCTTCTGGGCCGGATGGTGCCGATCTTCCGCAGCCTGATCTCCGTCCCGGCCGGGGTCGAGCGGATGCCGCTGCCCGCGTTCGTCATGCTGACCACGATCGGCAGCCTGCTGTGGAACAGCGTGCTGGTGATGGCCGGGTTCCTGCTGGGGGACCGCTGGGACGTGGTGGAGACGTACGTGGGCCTGCTCTCCAAGGCGGTCCTGGTGGTGGTCGTGGTGGCCGTGGCCGGGTACGTCGTGATGCGCTGGCGCGGGCGCAACAGCGCCGCCCAGCACCGGCGCGCCCGGTGAGCGAGCCGACCGGCCGCAACGGCCCGAGCCACCCGGCCGATCCCGCCGGCCCCGGCGCCCCCGTAAGCTCGGAGCCCGTGCAGGGGGATGGAACAGACACCACGTCATGGCCGCGCCGCGCCACCGGTTTCCTGCTCGGCTGCCCGAGCGCCGTCCTCGCCGCGCTGTACCTGCTGCTGGCCGGCGCCGTCCTCGGCCCGTTCCTGCTCTGGCCGCGCACCCGCCCGTACGCGGCACCGGGCCTGCTGTCGGGGGTGCGCCGGCTGGCCGCCCTGGAGCGGGCCCGGCGCAGCGCGTTCTTCGGCGACCGCTTTCCGCGCCACTACCGGGCGGACGAGGGCAGGCTGCTGCGCTACCTGGTGGTGCGCAGCGGCGGCGGGCTGGTCGCCGGGGTGGTGCTGGGGCTGCTGGTCTTCGGGCTGGCCCTGGCCGTGCTGCTGGTCGGCGGGGTGCTGCGCGGCTCGCTGGGCTGGGAGGAGTTGGCGACCCAGGTGCTGCTCGGCGGGGTGCTGCTCTTCCTGGCCGTGCAGGGCCTGTTGTCGCTGGCCGCGCTGGATGCCAGGAGCGCGCGGGAGTGCTTCGGGCCGTCCGAGGCCGAGCTGCTGCGCCGCCGGATCGCCGAACTCGCGGACAGCCGGGCCGCGGTGGTGCGGGCGGTGGACACCGAGCGGCGGCGGATCGAGCGGGACCTGCACGACGGCGTGCAGCAGCGGGTGGTGGCGCTGGCGATGCTGCTCGGCCGGGCGCGGCGCGGTCCGGACCGCCACCGGGACCCGGAGCGGACGGAGGCGCTGCTGCGCCAGGCGCACCGGGAGGCGCAGGAGTTGCTGACCGAGCTGCGCGAGGTGGCCTGGCGGGCGTACCCGTCGGCGCTGGACACCCTGGGGCTGGAGGAGGCGCTGGGCGGGGTGGCCGAGCGCTGCGCCATCCCGCTGCGGCTGCGCTACGAGGTGGCCGGTCCGCTCCCCGAACCCGTGCGGACCGCCGCCTACTTCGTGGTGTCCGAGTGCGTCACCAACGCGGCCAAGCATTCGGCCGCCTCGGCGATCTCAGCCCGGGTCGAGGGGACCGCCACCCTGCTCACCGTACGGGTCGAGGACGACGGCGGCGGTGGCGCGGACCCGACGGGCAGCGGCCTGACCGGCCTGCGCGGGCGGGTCGCCGCGCTGGACGGTACCCTCCACGTCCACAGCCCCGTCGGGGGGCCGACCGTCATCACCGCGGAGCTGCCATGCGCGTGACCCTCGCCGAGGACTCGACCCTGCTGCGGGAGGGCCTGGTCCGACTGCTCGCCGAGGAGGGGCACGAGGTGCTGACCGCGGTCGGCGACGCGACGGCGCTGACGGCGGCGGTGGCGGAGCAGCCGCCGGACATCGTGGTGGTGGACATCCGGATGCCGCCGACCCACACCGACGAGGGGCTGCGGGCGGCGGTGGAGATCCGCGAGCGGTGGCCGCAGGTCGGGGTCCTGGTGCTCTCCCAGCACATCGAACGCGGTTACGCCGCGCGACTGTTGGACGCCGGCGCGGAGCGGGTCGGCTACCTGTTGAAGGACCGGGTGGCCGAGGTGGACGAGTTCCTGGACGCCCTGGTGCGGGTCGCAGCGGGCGGCGCCGTGATCGACCCGGAGGTGGTCCGCCAACTGGTGGTGCGCACCACCCGCACCGACCCGCTGGCCCGGCTCACCCCGCGCGAGCGCAGCGTCCTGGAGGCGCTCGCCCAGGGCTGGACCAACGCCGCCATCGCCCAGCGGCTGCACGTCTCGCAGAGTGCGGTGGAGAAGAACCTCAACGCCGTCTTCGACAAGCTGGACCTGCCCCGCACCACCGACTACAACCGTCGCATCCTGGCCGTCCTGCACTACCTGGGCGCGTAGGCCCCCGCCGCGCCGGCTCCGTCCGGACCGGGGTCACCGACAGCACCGACAGCACCGACGGCAGCGCAGGCCCAGGGCCCACGGCCCGGGCTCAGGTCTCCTGCGGCGCACGCCCCCGGAATGAGCCGTTCGGGTGAGCGACCGGCCGGCCGTCCCGACCGCTGGCGGTGGCGCCGCCCGGCCCGGCGTCCCGGCGGGTGGCCTCCTGTGCACCGAGGGTGAGCACGCGGTCCGCCAGCGTCAGCAGGGCCCGGTCGTGGGTGATCAGGAGGGTGGTGCGCCCGGCCATCAGGCGGCGCAGCGCGGGGACGAGCTGCTCGATGGTGTGCGGGTCCAGGCCGCTGGTGGGTTCGTCCAGGATCACCACGGGCGTGTCGCGCAGGAAGGCCCGGGCGATGGCGACGCGCCGGCTCTGCCCACCGGAGAGCTGGAAGCCGTCGGCGCCGATCACCGTGCGGTAGCCCTCCGGGAGCGCTGTGACGAATTCGTGGGCCCCGGCGCTGCGGGCGGCGCGTTCGATGTCGGCGGGTGGGGCGTCCGGACGGCCGTAAACGATGTTGTCGGCGATGCTCGCGTGGAACAGCGGGGCCTCCTGCGTAAGCAGCGTGACCGCTTGGCGCAGTGAGGCGAGGGTGAGGTCGCGCAGGTCCTGCCCGTCGAGGCGGACGGCGCCGGCCTGCGGGTCGAGGAAGCGGACCAGGAGCTTGGCGAGGGTCGACTTGCCGCTGCCACTGGGCCCGACGACGGCCAGGGTCTCCCCGGGGAGCAGGTCGAGGTCCAGGTCGGCGAGGACCGGCGGTCCGGGGACGCCGGTGGCGCCGGGGTAGGCGGCGCGGACGCCCTCGAGGGCGATCCGGCCCTGGACCGGGCCGGTGTCCCGGGCCGTGGGGCGCTCCTGCACCGGGCTGCGGAGGTCGTGCAGCTCCAGGACGCGTTCGCCCGAGGCGCAGGCCAAGCCGGCCATCGGAATGAGGCCGGCGAGCTGCTGGACGGGCTCGAACAGTTGCGCCATGAAGGCGGCGAAGGCGAGCAGACCGCCCAGGCTGAGGTTCCCGCGGATGACCTGCAGCGCGCCGACGCCCACCACGGCCAGCCCGGCCAGCAGCTGCAGGACCCCGAGGAAGGGCTGGTAGAGGCCGGAGACCCGGGCGGCGGCGAGTTCTGCGTCGAGCAGGGCCCGGCCCTCCCGGCGGACGCGTGCGACCTCGCGGCTCTCCTGGCCACAGGTCCGGGTGACGGTGGCGTTGCGCAGGGATTCCTCCAGCAGCGCGGTGACCCCGCCCGCGCGGCGCTGGACCCGCCGCTCCCGACGCCGGATGACGCGTCCGAACAGCGTGCTGGACAGGACGAACAGCGGGGCGGCCAGCAGCGCGGCCACGGTGAGCGGCCAGCTCAGGTAGAAGGCGGCGCCGGTGAACAGCAGCAGGCTGACGAGGGCGACGGCGCCCTCGACCAGCCCGGTGGCCACCATCCGCTCGATCTCGGCGATGTCGAAGGTGAGTCGCGCCACCAGGTCGCCGCGCCAGCGGGTCTCCAGGGTGTCGGGGGGCAGGGTGTGCAGGTGGGCGAGGGTGTCGGTGCGCAGCCGCAGCATGTAGCGCTCGGCGATCCAGGTGCTGGTGTAGCTGCCGGCGAAGGTGAGCAGCCCGGCGGCGATGGACGCCGCGAGCATGAGGGCGGCGAGCGGCCAGAAGGCGGCGAAGTTCCGTGGGACGAGGACGTTGTCGATGAGGTCCTTGAACAGCCAGACCGAGACGATCTCGCCGAAGGCGCCGAGGACGAGCAGGGCCGCGCTCACCGGGAGCCAGCGCGCGTCGGGACGCACCCACGGCCAGAACCGGCGGACCAGCTCCCGCAGCGGGATGACCGGCGATTCCGCCACCGGTCCGTGGTCGTCGGCCTTGAAGGCCTTCGATGCCTTGGAGCCCTTAAAGACCTTGGGGGCCACCCGGTCACCCGGGGGCGTCACATCGCGCATGGACACGACCCGTTGCTTTCGGAGACGTCGTTCCGGGATCCGGAAACGACGTTCCGGGGCGTGGACCCGTCGTTCCGGGCTGGGGACCCGCCATCCTCCGCGCGGAGGCGGCGTCGTCCCAGGACGAGGGGCCGGCGGTCGCACCGCCGACCCCTGTGATGGTGCTAGTCGGGACTACCGGGTGCAGTCCTGGCCGAAGTCACCGTCGCCACCAGTCGAAACCGAAACCACGGCGGTAACCACGACGGTCAAAACCTCGACCACGGTCAAAGTCACGGCCTCCGCCGTAACCACGGCCGTAACCACGGCCGTAACCACCGTCCCTGTCTCCTCGACGACCGAAGTAACTCATAACGGCTTCTCTCTCTCGTCGCGTCGGCGCTCCTTACCACCCGCGACCCGCACCGACGGCGGGGTTGCGAGAACTGGAGGCCGTTGCCGGTGGGCGGACCGTTCCGGTGGCCTGTCGGCGACGCCCGGCCGGTTCGTCCCACTACTCCAGTATCCGCCCACCGACCGTATGCGCAGCTTCTGAGCCGATCGGATCGGACGATCACTCGGCCACCACTGGAGCCGGCGCCCCGCCCGTCACGTTCAGCAACTGCCGATAGGTCACGCAGCCGAGCGCGGCGGCGGCCTCGGCGGCGGTGCGGGCGGAGTCGGGCAGGAGGCGGATCTCGCCCGGGATGCCGGCCGCCGCCAGGGCCTCGGCGACGGCCTGACTGCGTGCGGGGAGGTTGGAGGTCATCGACCCATCACGCCGTCCGCACCGGGCGGCGTCTGACGGCGCCCTCCGGCACCGCCCGCACACCCGCGGGGCATCGAGGAGGACCTCGCCGCGCGCTCGACGCCGAGCCGACGGGCCCGGCCGAACCCTTCCCGGCGGGGCGTCACACAGTTTTCACACCCCGGCCATCCACCGGCCGCGCGTCTCATTGACACTGCATCAAGCGAGTAAGGAACCGCCTGCTCCGCATACATACGGTCAACGATTGAATGACATTGTGCCCACCTCGTGCGCAAGCCCGACCCAGGCGGCGAACGGACTTTCACTCTAATCACACGGTATGACTAATATCGCTTCGTCAAAAACCCGTGCCCCGGACGGCCCGCCCCTCACCGGCCGGCCGCCAGCCCCAAGGAGTCAGCTCTGCGCGCGCGTGCGAATCGGCGGCCCCCGACGCCGAAGGGCCCCCGCAGGCGTCCACGCCTGTCCCTGCGGACGGCGCTGCTCGTCCTGGCCGTCGTCCCCAGCATCGCCCTGGTCGCCCTCTGGGCCGTGACCAGCGGCGAGACCATCGCCGACTTCCAGCGACTGGCCGACCAGGCCACCATCGCGCAGAAGGCCGGCCAGCCGTCCAACATCGTGTACTACAACCTCCAGGAGGAACGGCGGCTCAGCGCCGAGGCACTCGCCCGGCCCGGCTCCAACGCCGACCAGCTGCGCCACCAGCGCCAGCTGACCGACGACGCGGTGCGGCAGTTCCAGACCCTCTCCGGGGCCACCGCCGACAACGCCCCCGAAGAGATCCGCGCCGCCGTCGTCGAGGCCCGCCAGGCCATGGGCAAGCTGGCCGAGCAGCGTGCCGCCGTCGACCGCGCCACCACCGACCAGCAGAGCGTCTACGCCTACTACACCGACCTGATCAGCGTCGACCTGCGGCTGTTCACCGTGCTCAGCCGGGTCGACACCGGCGAGGTCACCTGGCTGTCCAAGACCCTGGTCAACTCCTTCTGGGCCAAGGAGATGCTCTCCCGCGAGGACGCCATCCTGGCCCGCGGCTGGCCCACCGGGCGGCTGTCCGCCACCGACTACCAGCAGGTCCAGCAGCTGATCGGCTCCCAGGACCACCTGCTCAACGTCCAGGTCCTGCCGTACATCCCGGACACCGAGGCGCCGGCCTGGCACGAGCTGGTCAACAGCCCGTCCTGGCAGGCCAAGGCCGCCGTCGAGCAGGCGCTGCTCAAGCCCACCGCCGCCGACGCCGCCGGCACCGTCAAGCTCCCGGCGACCCAGGACCAGTGGCGCCAGGCCCTCGACGGGCTCAACCCGCCGCTGGTCAAGGCCATCGAGGACCGCACCAACGGCATCATCGAGGTCGCCAAGGGCGCCATCATCGGCATGCTCACCCGGGTCGTGCTGACCACCGTCATCGGCCTGATCACGGTCGTCGCGGTCGTCATCGCCTCCTGGCGGCTCAGCCGCTCGCTGCGCCGCCGCATCAAGGACCTGCACACCCAGGCCGAGGAGATGCGCAGCACCCTGCCCGAGGTGGTCGACCGCCTCGGCCGCGGCGAGCAGGTGGACGTCGAGGCCGAGAGCCGCGCCGTCACCGACGGTCCGCACGGCAGCGGCACCGACGAGCTGGCCCGGCTCGGCCAGGCGCTCAACCTGGCCCGCTCCGCCGCCCTGGAGGCCGCCGTCGGCCAGGCCGAGCAGCACCGCGGCTTCGAGCGGCTGCTCCAGCGCATCGCCCGCCGCACCCAGCTGCTGATCGGCCGCCAGCTGCGCAAGCTGGACGAGCTGGAGCGCAAGCACGACGACCCGGAGGTCCTGGAGGGCCTCTTCGACCTCGACCACCTCACCGCCCGCCTGCGCCGCTACGAGGAGAACCTCGTCATCATGGCCGGCGGCCAGCCGCAGAGGCGCTGGCGCAAGCCCGTCCCGCTGCTGGACGTGTTGCGCGCCGCGCAGGGCGAGGTCCAGGACTACCGCCGGATCTCGATCGACATCGAGGGCCACCCGTGGCTCTCCGAGCGGGCCGTCGGCCCGGTGGCGCACGTGCTCGCCGAGCTGATGGAGAACGCCACCACCTTCTCCAAGCCGCCCACGCCGGTGGAGGTGCGCGCCGCCGTGGTCGGCCGCGGGCTGGCGATCGAGATCGAGGACCGGGGCCTCGGCATGGACCCGGAGCAGTACGACGCGGCCAACGAGCTGATGAGCCGCCCGCCGCGCACCGACGTGCTGGCCCGGGCCGACGACATCCGCCTCGGCTTCCACGTGGTCGCCCGGCTGGCCTCCCTGCACGGGCTGAGGATCGAGTTCCGCCCGTCCGCGTTCGGCGGCACCCGGGCGGTCGTCCTCGTCCCGGACGAGCTGGTCATCGAGGGCGACACCGGGCTGCCGGACGGCGCCGGCGGCACCGCCGCCGAGCCGATCCCGCTGGTTCGCCGCTCGCGCCGGGCCGTGCGCTCGGCCTCCGACGAGGCGCCGGCCCCGGTGCCGACCGGTCCGCCGGTCGCGCCGGTGGACTCCTTCACGCAGGGCGACTTCGCCCCGCAGGCCGCTCCGGTGCCACTGCCTCAGTCGGAGCCGACCCCGATGCCCCTGCCGGTGCGGGTGCCGCTGCGGCTGCCCTCGGCGGACGCCGGGGTGGGCGAGGGGCCGCAGACCACGCTCCAGGACGTTCCGGTGCCGCCGGCGCCGTTCCCGGCGGAACAGCCGTTCCCCACGGAGCAGCCCCACCAGGCGCAGCAGCCCCACCAGGCGTACCCGGCCGGGCAGTCCTTCGGCCCGGAGCAGTCGTACGGGCCCGAACCTTCGTACGGCGCTGAACCTTCCCACGCCCCGCGGCCGTCCTACGGGGTGGAGCAGCCCGTCCCGGCCGCTCAGCCGTCCTTCCAGCCGGAGCAGCCGATCGAGCACAGCTCCCCGGCCGACCCGGCGCCCGTCCAGGACGCCCCGGCCTACCCCGACATCGCCTACGCACGGGTCACCGAGGCCGAGGCCCCGTACGCCGACGAGCAGTACCGCCCGGCCGACCACTACCGGCTGGCCGAGCGGCGGCGGCGTCGCGAGTACCAGACCTCGGTGCCGTTCAGCCCGGCCGAGGGCGGCCAGCCCCCGCTGCCGCAGCGCGTCCGACAGGCCAGCCTGGCGGCCGAGCTGCGGGTGCCCCCGCCGGCCGCGCCGCAGTGGGTCAAGCGGTCCGCCGAGGACGCCACGCCCGCGGGCCCGTTCCAGCGCACTGACTGCCCGGTTCGGCGCTCGGGTGCGGCGATCGGCGCCTTCCAGCGCCAGTCCCGCGCCGCCCGGGCCCAGGACAGCGGCGAGCACCCGCTGCCCGCCGCCCCGCCGCCCCCCTCCCCCACCCCGTCCCCCTGGGCCCCTCCGGCCACGGACTCCCGAACCACACGAACGGATGAGCAGTCATGAACCGTACGATCGCCACCCACCAGGACCTGGACTGGCTGCTGGACGGACTCGTCGACTCGGTGCCCGGGACCAGGAACGCCGTCCTGCTGTCCGACGACGGTCTCGTGGTCAGCCACTCCCGCACCATCGAGCGGGCCGACGCCGAGCGCCTGGCCGCCGTCGCCACCGGCCAGCAGAGCCTGGCCCGCGGGGTCGGGGCGCTGTTCGACGGCGGCCCGGTGCACCAGGTGATCGTCGAGCTCGCCGAGTGCTGGCTGTTCGTCATCGCCGCGGCCCAGGGCACCCACCTGGCCGTGGTCGCCTCCCAGGAGGTGGACGCCGAGGTGATGTCCGTCGCGATGCACACCCTGGTGCAGCAGGTCGGCCAGAAGCTCACCACCCCGGTCCGCCACGACGACGCCCCCGGCGCCCCGGCCTCCTTCGACGCCTTCGCCGCCCGGAACCGGGGCTGACCCGGGTGGAACCGTACGGGAACGACGCCTGGGGGGACGGCCGCGACGACGGCCGGCAGGCCGGTCCGCAGTCCGGCCCCGCCTCCGACCCGCAGCCCGGTCCGCAGTCCGACCGGGAGGACCGGGACGACCGCTGGCGGCGCGGCGCGGTGCCGCACTGGAGCGAGCTGGAGGAGGAAGCGGAGGACGAGTCGGGCAGCATGGTGCGCCCGTACACGATCACCCGCGGCCGGACCGCACCCGAGCGGGACGACCTCACCCTCATCACCGTGCTCACCACGGTCGAGGAGAAGGCCGAAGCGGCCCTGGCGCGGGGCAACCGCGCCGGCGCTCGCGGCCTGCAGCCCGAGCACCGGCTGATCCTCGATCTCTGCCGGCACCCGATCGCCGTCGCCGAGGTGTCGGCGGACCTGGACCTCCCGGTCTCGGTCACCAAGATCCTGCTGGGCGACCTGGTCGCCCAGGGCCTGCTGAAGGCCCGGGCGCCGCTCTCGGTGGCCCGGGCCGCCGGGGGCGTGGACCTCGGCCTGCTCACGGCCGTACGCGAAGGACTCCGGAGACTCTGAACATGGCAACACCGCACTCCGCCGTCGGCTCCCCCGCCGCCCCGGTCGCCCCGGCGGCCGTCAAGATCCTGATCGCGGGCGGCTTCGGCGTGGGCAAGACCACCCTGGTCGGCTCGGTCAGCGAGGTCACCCCGCTGCGCACCGAGGAGTACCTGACCCGGGCCAGCGTCGGCATCGACGACCTGGCCGGCATCGACCAGAAGACCACCACCACGGTCGCGCTCGACTTCGGCCGGATCACGATCAGCCCCGAGCTGGTCGTCTACCTGTTCGGCACGCCCGGCCAGGAACGCTTCTGGTTCATGTGGAACGACCTGGTCAACGGCGCCCTCGGCGGGATCGTCATCGCCGACACCCGCCGACTGGAGACCAGCTTCGCCTCCATCGACTTCTTCGAGAGCCGGGGCATCCCGTTCGTGGTCGCGATCAACTGCTTCCACAACACCAACACCCGTACCCCCGACGAGATCCGGGCCGCGCTCGACCTCGACCCGCAGGTGCCGATGCTGCTCGGGGACGTGCGCGAGCGCGCCTTCGGACGGGACCTGCTGCTCGCCCTGGTCGACCACCTGATGGACCTCGCCGCCACGCCCGCCGGCTGATCCGTCCCCTTCCCCCGGCCGGACCTCCCGTGAACTTCCCTACGGAGCACCCCTCATGACCAGAGCCCTGCGCGTCCTCGTCCACGGCGGCGGCATCGGCGGCCTCACCCTCGCCACCGCCCTCGCCCAGCGCGGCCACCAGGTCGACGTCGCCGAGCTGCGCGAGCAGTTGGAGGCCCTCGGCGTCGGCATCATCCAGCCGTCCAACGCCCTGCACGTGATGCGCGAGATCGGCGTCCTGGAGGACTGCCTGGCCGTCGGCTTCGAGTGGGAGATGCTGACCATCTGCGACCCGGCCGGCGCCACCCTCGCGAAGATCCCGCAGCCCCGGATGGGCGACGCCCCCTCCAACAACGGCATACCGCGCCCCGCGCTGGCCCGCGTCCTCGCCGACGCCACCGCGAAGGCGGGCGTCACCGTCCGCTTCGGCACCACCATCGACACCCTGGCCGAGGACGCCGAAGGCGTCGAGGTCACCCTCACCGACGGGCACGCCGGCCGCTACGACCTGGTCGTCGGCTTCGACGGCATCGGCTCGCCGCTGCGCCGCCGGCTGTACGGCGAGAAGTACCTCCCCGAGTACACCGGCTTCGCCAACTGGCGGGTCACGCTGCCGCGTTCGCCCGAGGTGCGGGGCGTGGTGATGTCCTCCGGCAACCTGAGGGCGAAGGCGCTGCTCACCCCGATCAGCGCGGAGCGGATGTACCTGGGCTCGGTCTTCGCCGAGGCCGAGGACTTCCGCCCGGACCCGGAGCGCGCCCACGAGCAGCTGCGCGAGCGGCTGGCCGGCTTCGGCGGCCCGATCGCCGGGGCGCTGGCGCAGATCACCGACCCGGCCGCCGTGGTCTACTCGCGGATCTCCCAGGTCACCGTCGAGGATCCCTGGCACGTCGGCCGGATCGTGCTGGCCGGCGACGCCGCCCACGCCTCCACCCCGCACCTCGCCCAGGGCGCCGCGATGGCCGTCGAGGACGCCCTCGTACTCGCCCTGAGCCTGGACGAGGCCGACTCCGTCCCGGCCGCCCTCGCCGCCTGGGAGGAGCGCCGCCGCCCGCGCGCGATGTGGGTCCAGGCCCTGTCGCGGGCCGTCCTCAAGCAGGAGACGGGCACCCCGACCACGCCGGAGGAGGACGAGCTGCTGAAGGTCGGCATCCCCGGCGCGGCGCACGTCCTGGTGCAGCCGTACTGACGGCTCCGGACTGACGGCTCCGAGCTGACGGCTCCGGGCTACGGGCCACGGCCGGCCACCGGCCCGGCGGGGCGCTGCGGCGCTCCGCCGGGCTCACCAGCGGCCGGCCAACTCCAGGATCCGGTACCCGAGCCACCCCGGCGGGACCAGCGCGAGGGCCAGCCCCGCGACCACCAGGTCCGCTTTCCTCGTGGCGAGTTGAGCCCGCCAGGCCATCGCCCGCTGCCGCCTCCCGTCGGCCGTCAGGGCGGTGTGGATGGTGTGCGCCAGGTGCACCGTGGGCGTCGGCGGGGAGGAGATGCCCGACCGGGCCATCCACCGCCACGCCGCCGGGCCCTGGCGCTCCTTCACCGGGAACACCCGCGGGGTCCACTGGCCGTCGAAGGTGATGACGGCTCCGGTCCAGTGCCCGCCGGTGACCAGTTCCCTGGGCAGCAGCGGGGTGGGCAGGCTCTCGTTCAACTCCCCGGCCAGCTCCGCCAGGCCGCGCGGGGCCAGCAGGATCAGCTTCGCCGGCGGCTGCGTGGCCCTGGCCTCCCCGATCTCCCAGCGCAGCCCCTCCCCCGGCCCGAGGCGCAGGACGATCAGCTGGGACAGGTCCATCAGCCGCCGCACGGTGCCCTGCCAGTCGTCGAGCGGCAGGTAGAACCGGGCGGCGCCCAGGAGCGGCAGCGTCTCGCCCGGCTGTCCCACCGCGATCACCGGGCCCACGGCGCCCAGCGCGGCGGCGAACTGCACCTCCCGGGTGCGCAGGCCCGCCGCCGTCCGGGCGTCCTCCCTGGCGGCGGCCTCGTCGTCGAAGCTGCGCAGGTAGAGCACGGGTCTGCGGCCGTCCCGTAGCAGCGCCTGGGCGGCCCCGCGAGCCGCGTACGGGCGGGTGCGGCGCAGGACCAGGAGTCCGGCCCCCGCGGCCGCCGCACCGCCGACCAGCAGCAGGAGCGACACCCTCGGCGGGAGTCCCTCGCTCCGCTCCGACGCCGCGACGACGAGGGCTCCGCCCCCGGACAGCACGCAGCCGGCGGCCTGGGCGATCCGGACGGCGCGCCGCCGGCGCGGCTGCGGCGTGCCGTACCGGTTGACCAGCGCGACGATCTCGGCGACCCCGGACCGGCGGCGGTGGCGCAGCCACAGGGCGGGCCCGAGCAGCGCCAGGGCGACCGCCCCACAGCACCACGCCCCCACCCTGCTCCCGCGCACCTGCTCGCCCATGCCCACGTTGACCAGCAGGTGCAGCGCCGCATAGGCCGCGGTGACCGCGACCGCCGTGATCGACCGGGCGACCACGCGGAGCCGGGACGACACGTCGATCCACCCCCTAGCCTGCGCGCAGCCCTTCGAGCGGTCCTGCGCGCAGCGCCTCGAGCAACCCGGTGAGCAGCCGGTTGAACAGCCCGTTCGAGCAGCCGTTGAACAGGGCCCTTCCATGCGATACCGCAACCGGCGGACCGTCATGCGTGTGCGACCGGTACCGGTTTCCCGGCGCACGCCCCGGGCGGGCGGTCTTGTGCCCGCGCCGGGTCGCGGTACAGGCTGGCGGCCGACCCGGCCAGTCGACGCCCTGGAGGTCCGGTGCCGTCCCTGTTCCGCATGCTCGACCTGCACGAGGCCGTGGAGCGCGAACGGCAGCACCCGGGCGGGCGGCTGTTCGTCTCCGACTACAACGGCGGGCACCCGTTCGTCGCCGACTACCTCGGCCCGCTCGCCCGCACCCCGCCGTACCTGCTCGGCGACGTCACCCGCTACTCGGCGATCGACGAGGACCGCGCCCTGCGGGCCAAGATCGCCCGGCTGCACAGCGCGTACGACGAGGTGGAGTACGGGCCGGAGCAGGTGATCCCGGCGGGCGGCTCCAGCAGCCTGCTCGGCACCTTCTGCACCTGGCTGCAGCTGAGCGGCGTGCGGCGCGTCCACTACCTGCCGCCCGTCTACTACAAGTTCGCCTACTTCTTCCGGAAGTTCGGCATCGAGCCGGTCCGGGTAAGCGAACTGCACGCCCGACAGGAGGGCTTCGCACCGGAGTTGCCCGACGAGCGGACGGTACTCCTGCTCACCGATCCGCTCTGGTACGCCGGGCAGCCGGTCCCGGCCGGGGTGATCGAGCGGATCGGCGAGTGGCAACGGGCCACCGGGTCACTGGTGTTCGTGGACGGCACCTTCCAGTACCTGCGCTGGGACGGCGGCCGCCGCGAGGAGAGCGCCGCCCTGCCGGCCGACCTCACGGTACGGCTGGTGAGCCCCACCAAGTACCTGTCCATCCACGGCTACCGCTGCGCCCACCTGCTCGTCCCCGAACGGCTGCGCGAGCCGCTCGCCGACCTCCACGTCAACCTGCACGGGGACGTCACGGTCGCCGACCGCCTGTTCGCCCACCGCGCCGCCGACCTGATGCTCGACGGGGAGGGCAACCGGCGGCTGGTGGAACACATCCGGGCCAACCACCGGCGGATCCTCCGCAGCGGCGCGCTGCGGGACCGCGCGCCGGTGGACACCGGGTACTTCCTGTTCGCCCGGGTCGCCGCCCCGGCCGCCCGGCTGCTCGCGCTCGACGAGCGGCACTTCGAACTCACCGGCCACGAGGGGTTCGTACGGATCAACCTGCTGAACGAGGCAGCGCTGGACGGGCTGACGGCTCCGGACACGCTGACGGCTCCGGGCGGGCCTGCGGCGTCGGGCGGACCGGCGGCGCCGGCCGGCTGATCTGGTCCCGGCGGTCCCACACCGCCTTGGAGATCCGGGCGAGCAGCCGGGCCGCCGGGTCGGTGCGGTCGGTGCCGTCGGCGAGCCGGCCGGTGTAGCAGACGGCGATCAGGTAGGGCGGGCAGTCGGCCGGCTGGACCAGGCCGACGCTGAGCCGGACGCCGGGGAACCAGCCGTTCTTGAAGGCGATCCGGGTGTTGGAGGGCAGGCCGGCGGCCAGGTCCACCCGGAAGTCGTTGCACTCGAGGAGGGCGAGGAGTTCGGGCTCCCCGGCGAGCGAGCGCAGCAGCCGCACCAGGTCGTGGGCGCTCACCCGGTTGTGCACGCCCTGGGCGCGCGCCGCGTAGTCCTCGATGCCGCGCGGGGTGGAGCTGTGCGTGGCTCCGGCGCGGCGCCACACCTCGGCGACGGCCTGCGGGGTGGTGCGGGCCAGGCAGATGTTGGTGGCCAGGTTGGAGGAGTGGGTGATCATCCGCTCGGCGAGCAGGCGCAGCGGCACGTGGGTGCCGAGCAGTTCCCAGGGCAGCGGATCGCTGTCCCAGTCCGGGTCGTTGCCGAACTCGCCGCCCACGACGGACTCGAAGCGGTTCACCACCGGCACCTCGGCGTCGAGGTTCGCCCCGCCGCGGCAGAGCGCCGCGAGCACCGCGACCTTCATCGTGCTGGCGGCATCGTGAAGTTCGTCCGGGTTGTGGACGAACACCGGCTCCGCTCGTTCCGCCCAGGGGGCCACCACCACAGAGAGCATGGAGGAAGGGTAGGGGAGGTCGGCGCCGGACCTCGACGGTTGCGGCACACGACACGAACCCGGCGCTCCCGTGTGGCGCCGCGGAAACGCGACGGGTTCACCCGTTCGCGTTCCTCCGCGGCAGCCACCGGCCGGCGGTCCTGCGCGGCTACCGCACGACCACGCGGCCGTGGCGTTTGGTGCCGACCAGTTCCCCGCGCAGGGTGGTCGGCACCCCGGAGTCCGGTGCCCGGCGGTTCCTGACCCGGCTGAACTCCAGTGCCAGGCCGTCGGAATCGACCACGATGCCCGGCCGGGTGATCAGCGTCAGGGTCTTGCCCTCCATGTCCAGGTCGATCCGCAGTCCGGCGCGCCGGGGACCGGGACGGCGCCCCGGGAAGAGGCGGTACACGCCCTTCTTGCTGCCGCCCGCCAGCCGTTCGACCGACTCCAGTCGCCGCCCGGCGCCCAGCGCGGCCCGTGCCGCACCCGCCAACAGCTCCCGCACCACTGCCCGCCTCTCCCGGGCCCGCCCGCCTCGTCCGGGCCGGCCTCCTCCGGGCCGGCGCGCCCTGTCGCCGACCACCCGACTACCCGCCGCCTACTGCCTACTGCCGGATGTGGCGGCTCAGGTCGCCGACCAGGGTGATCCGCACCCGCCGCTCCGCGAACCGCCACCGGCCGTCCTCCCCGCGCGCGAAGCGGTCGTGGTACCGGCCGGCGGCGATGGTCCGCAGCGGCACGTCGGGCAGTGCCTGCAGCACGGTGACGTACGAGCGGGCGACCGCCGTCCCCGCGCGCTCGTCGACCTCGACGACCACGTTGGTGGTGACGTGCTGGGTCCGCGGCGTGCCGTCGGCGTGGACGACGATCATCCCGCGGAACATCGCCTCGATCGCCTCGCTCCCACTCACCGGCTCCCCGCCGCCGACGAAGACGGCGTCGGCGAGCAGGGCGCCGAGCCCCGCGAAGTCACCGTCGTCGACGAGTTCGGCGTAGCGCGCGATCAGGGCCTCGATCGCCCGGTGGCTCTGCACCGGGTCGGCAGGTGCGGACATGCTCTCCCCCAGGGGGTCGCGCGGCGGTCATCTCCCCCAACCCTCGCACGTCTTGATCACGCGCCCGGAAATCACTGCCGGCCGGCGGGCGGCCTGACGCGGACGGCACGGGCGCCCCGACCCGACGACCCCTATGCCAGCCGGGAGATCTCCGCGGCGACGGCCTCCGGTTCGGCGGCGACGGTGACGCCGGCGACGCCGTCCAGGCCCGGGTGGGTGCCGACCCGGACGGAGTGCCGCGCGTTGCGCAGCAGGTCGAGGTCGTTGATGTCGTTGCCGAAGGCGTCGTAGGCGTCGATCCCCAGCGAGGTCAGCGCCTCCCACTTGTTGGTGGTGCCCGGGGCGAAGTCGATGATCGCCTCGTCGAGGTGGTGGTTGACGTTCAGCCCGAGCGCGCGGCAGGCCTCGGCGAGGCCCGGGAGGTCGGTCGCCTCGACCACCAGGAACTTGACCACGGCGGAGAGTTCGGCGAGCTCCACCCGGCGGGCGAGGCCGCCCTGGTCGACCCGGCCGCGGATCGGGTGGTCGGCCGGTCCGGTGTAGGCGTAGTCCCACGGGCCGTCGGCGAGGTAGCCAGCCCGGAACCGCTCCACCTCGCCCAGCAGCCGGCCGAGTTCGTCGGCCTCGAACGCGGTCCGCGCCCGCACCTGGCCGTCGACGGAGACCAGGCTGCCGTTGCCGCCGATGAGCGTGGCGGCGGGGAACGCCCCGTCGAGGACGGGCAGGAGGTCGCGGACCGGCCGGGCGGAGGCGAAGACCAGCTGGTGGCCGGCCTGCTCGCAGGCGTCGAGGGCGGCGAGGATCCTGCTGTCGATCGTCCTCCCGTCGAAGCAGAGCGTGCCGTCGATGTCGAAGACCATGGTGCGGGCGTTGGAGGAGATCATCGGGTGATGCTATCCAGGCGGGTGCGTGCCCGGTCCACCACCCGTCGTCTGCCCGGGCGCTCCTACCAGTAGTCGGCCATCAGCTCGTGGTCCACCGCCATGGCGGCCCGGTCCAGCGCGGGCAGGCCCAGGTGGTCGCAGATCAGGGCGGTGAGCCGCTGTTCGCGGTCCTGGGCCCCGGAGCACTCGCCCCTGGGGTCGAGCCCGGCCGCCGTGACGAGGGAGACCAGCCCCTCGGGCAGGTACTCCTCGGTGAACAGGGTGTTCTCGTAGCTGACGGAGAAGGAGAACCGACCGTCCCGGAAGTGGTACGCCTCCGGGCCGTGGGCCTTGCCGATGCAGGGGTTGGGCACGAACACCGCCAACTCTGCGCCCTCGGGGCAGAGCCCGCGGTAGTCGACGACGCCGTAGTCGTCGCGGGCGTGGTCGAACAACGGGTGCACGATCACGCCCCAGTCGCCGGGCGCCGGGTCCGCACCCCGGGCGAACGGCGGGCGGCGCTGCGCGATCAGACCGTCGGCCACGGCGGCCGGGGTGGTGCCCCTGAAGTACACCAGAACGGTCTCGTCCTCGCCGTGGTGCCGTTCGCGCAGCCAGTCGATCGGGCCCTGGTGGATCCAGTCGTAGTCGGTCATGGTCGGCACCGTAACCCTCGACACCGACACCGCCCGTCGGGTGCGACGAGCACGGCACCCCTCCCACCGGGGGGCGGCCCGCCGCCGGGTACCGTACGGCCGTGAACAACGCGACGCCTCCCGGGTGGTACCCGGTCCCCGGTCCGGACGGCGCCCCCGGCCACGAGCGCTGGTGGGACGGCACGGCCTGGACCAACGACGTCCGGCCGGTCCAGGGCGGCGGCTACGGCTACCCGGGCCTGGAGGCGCACCCCGGGCCCCAGGCCTACCCGGCACAGCAGCCCCACCCCGCGCAACAGCCCTACCCGGCCTACCCCGCGCAGCCGCAGCCGTACCCCGCCGTGAACCACGGCCACCCCGGCCCCGGCTACCCGCCCGTGGCCCCCTCCCCGCAGCGGGTCAGGCCGGGCGTGGTCATCGCCGTCGCGGTCGCCGTCCTGGCGGTCGGCGGCGGCATCGCCGGGCTCGCGCTCGGCCACGGCGGTGACCCGGTGGCGGATCCGACCACCGACCCCACCGTCTCCGTCAGCCGCAGCACCGAGCCGACGACGAGCCCGAGCCCCACCCCCACCCCCGCCCCGAAGCCGTCCACGCCCAAGCCCGCCCCGGTCCTCAGGACCACCGTCGCGGACCAGCAGCACTCGATCACCCTCCCGGTGTTCGAGGGCTGGGACGTGGCGGCGAAGGACACCCCGCAGTGGTCGGTCTACCTCGGCAGCGGCCGCTACACCTGTGCGAACGGCAAGGCCTGCATCCGCGGCCGGTTCTCGGTGGAGAAGAACACCATCCAGGGCGACACCCCCAAGGCGGCCGCCGACGCCGCCATGCCGGCCGTCGCCAAGCAGATCTTCAGCGGGATGACCTCGCAGACCGACTACGGCTCCGGCAGCCTCGCCGTGGCCGGCGTGGCCGGCTACGCCACCCGCTGGCACATCACCAACGCCGACGGCACCCAGGGTTACGTCCTGCTGGCCGCCCTCCCCGCGAAGGGCGGCGGCTACGTGGTCTTCGACGGCGGCGTGGACGACGACCCGGCCGCCCCGGACGTCTCGGTGCTGGACCAGATCCTCCTGGGCGTCAAGAAGGACGAAGCCCCGACCGCCGGCACCTGACGCCGCGTTCCGGGGCCCGGCGGCCGGTCGGCTCCACGGCCGCGGGAACGCTCCGGGAGCCACCGGGCGCGGAGCGGACCGGCTCCGCCGTGTACGGGCCCGGGGAGCGCGCCCGGGTCCCCGCGTCCGCCGCATCCCCCGTCGGGAGGACGCCGCTCCCGGGCTACGCGGGCTGGTCGCCCGGGAGTTGCTCCGGCGTGGAGGGCATCGGGAGCATCCGCGGGCGGGCGGTGAGGCGGTCGCTGCGGCGCAGGACGAAGACCACCGGCAGGGCGATCAGGCTGGGCCCGGCGAGCAGGCCGGCCAGCCACTGGCGGCCGGCCAGACCGACGACCACCGAGCCGACGAGCATCCCGGCCGCGAGCACGAAGCCCGCCACCAGGCCGCCGAGGTAGAGCTGGTGGGCGCGCCGCTCCTTGCCCTCCTGGGCGGCGATCCGGGCGCGCTCGGTGACGTGCTCCTCCCGTATCCGGGCCGCCTCGAGCGCCGAGGCCGACGCCGCCCGGTCGCGTTCCAACGCCGCCTGGTGGCGTTCCCTGGCGCTCTCCCTGGCGTGCTCGCGCTGGAGTTCCAGCTCGAGGTGCTCCAGGGCCACCCGCAGGTGCTCCGGCGGAAGTCGGGCCCACTGGGTGGCGATCTCCAGGGCCGTCGGGCGGCGGGTGCGGCCCTCCTCGGGGGTGGTCACCGGTCGTCACCTCGGGGCGTGGGGGCGGTTCGGTCGGGGTTGCGGGCGGCGCCGGGCGGCGGGCCGAGGCGGAGGAAGAGCCGCTCCAGGCCGTCGGTGACGGTCTCGGCGGCCACGGGGGTGAGCGGGTCGTCGGCGTAGTCGAGCAGGGGCCGGTACCGGGCCCCGGAACCGTCCCCGGCGACCACCGCGTCGTCCGCCCAGGTGAAGACGCTTCCGGCGACGACGCCGAGGTCGCCGACGTCGCCGTGGTGAAAAACCATCCCCGTGCCCGGAGTCGGCGCTCGGCCCACAGGAGGGGCCCAAGGCGCGGTGAACGCCCTGCCCGCGGGTACGGGGCCGCTCGACAGCGCGGCGCGCGTGCCTCTGCGGCGTCTGGCCCCCCACGCGCCCGGTCGGTCCGGCGCCGGCAGCGCCAACGCGGCCAGCACCGCCGCCGCCACCGCCGGGACGACCACCCACCAGCCGATCCCGGTGGCGGCGTGCAGCACCAGCGTCCCGACCCAGACCAGGACGGCCACCCCGCCGAACACCCGGCGCCTGTTCCCCACCTCGCTCCCCCTTCCGTCGGTCCGAGCCTACCCACGACGAGGGCCCCCCGGTCGGAGAACTCGACCGAGGGGCCCGTGGGATGACGGCAGGTCAGTGGCTCAGCCGTGCTGCGGCGCCGGCAGCGTGGCCGAGCCGGCGAGCAGCGGCCACTCCCGGTGGAACGGCGGCAGCGGCAGCTTGCCCTCGATGATCGGGGTGCCGAAGACCTTCAGGTGGGCGAGCAGTGAGCCGTTCAGGTCGATGCCGCCGACCAGGGACCAACTTCCCGTCACCTGCGGCGGGTTGCCGGAGGAGTCGGCGACCAGCGAGCCTTCGGCCCGGGCGCTCAGGTAGGGGGCGACGCGGGCCTCCACGCCGACGGTGTCGTACAGGCCGAGGCTGATCTCGGCGCCGAGCGCGGCCCGCACGCCCGCCTTGCCGTTGAGCCGCACGTGCACCGGGGCGACCTTGGTCTCGGCATCGGTGACCGGGGTCCAGCCCTTGCCGCCGGTGTAGTCGGCGCGCACCGCCCAGGTGCCGGTGGCGTCCTGCTCGGCCTCCAGGTGGACCTGGCCGTCGGCGCTGACCTCCAGGTAGCAGGTGAGGCCGAGGTTGACGACCACGGGCAGGCCGGCGACGGTCAGCACCGGGCTGGCCTGCAGCTTGGCGAAGGGCACCCGGACGGGCGCCGCGCCGGTGCCGCGGGCGGCGTCACCGGCGACCTTCCACTGGGCGTGGGCGCCGAGGTCGAAGCCGATCGAGGCGGTGCGCGGACTGCCGGCCGCCGCACCGTGGTAGGCGAAGTGGACGGCGGGGTGGAGCTGGAGCGAGCCGGACGCGTCGAGGCTCGCGCCGTCGGGCAGCGGGACGGGGGCCTTGACGTTCACCTCGAGGGTGCCGGAGGCGTCGGCCTGGATGCCGCCGGCGGTCAGGCCCGCGGTCGCCTTGAGGTCCTTGACCAGCGGGGTCACGGTGATGCCGCGCGGGTCGACGGGGACGTTGCCGTCGGCCTCGGTGCCGCCGAGGAGTTCGGCCAGGGTGGCCGGACGGGTGGTCAGGGCGAGGGTGTTGCCCGGGGCGGGGCGGACGCCGGTGACGGCGACCAGGGCGCCCTGTGGTGCGGCGGCGGTGGGCGGGCTGGCGATCAGCTGCCCGGGCTGGACGGCCGCCGTGGCCGCGGTCGGGCCGGCACCGGGCGAGGCGGAGGCGGCGGAAGCCGAAGCGGACGCGGAGGCGGAAGCCGGGGCCGAGGGCGTGGCCGAGGGCGTGGCGGCCGGCTCCGCCGCCGACAGCACCGCCGTCCCGGCCGCCGGGTCGTACGCCGTCAGTTGGAGGTTCCTGGTCGCCGCGGTGACGGCGCCGCCGTCCTTGCCCGGGCTGCCGATGGCGGCCTGCCGGTCGCCGGCGGGCGCGGCGGTGACGGGCGCCTTGCCCGTGGTCGGACGGCCGGCGGCGGGGGTGCCCGCCTTGGCGCGCGGGGTGCCGCCCGAAGGCGCCGCGGCGGCGGCCGGGCTGCCCCCGGCGGCGGTCGCGGCCGGGTCGGCGACGGTGGCGGCGGCCGGTGCGGCACCGGCCTGGGAGGGGCCGGGGCTGGTCGGCCCGCACGCGGCGGCCCCGGCGAGGACGAGGGTGAGGACGGCGGGGCCGGCGGCCCTGCCTATGGAGCGCTTGAACACGCGGCGTCATGTTACTGACGAGGAATAAGTTTGTCGAAGACAGGCCAAAAAAGCCAACCCGATCAGGTTTAACCACAGGTCAGGCAGGTTTCCCCAGCCGCGCCGCCGGCAGCGGCACCCCATCGGGAACTCCACCCCCGCCCCCGTCCGTCAGCTCCGCGAGGTACCGCGAGCGCGCCATCGGCTCGGCTCCGAGGCTCCGCACGTGCGGCCCGTCCCACTGGGCGTCGAGCAGCCGCCCGCCCGCCGCGGCGAACCGCGCCCCGAGGTCGGCGACGGCGACCCGGGCGGCGTCCGGGCGGCGGTGGAACATCGAGTCCAGGCTCAGCACCGGGCCGACCGCGATCCCGAACACCCCGCCGATCAGCTCCTCCCCCTCCCAGACCTCCCCGCTGTGCGCCGCCCCCAGCTCGTGCAGCCGCAGCAGGACGTCCGCCAACTCCCCGGTGAGCCAGACCGGTTGGCGCCCCTCGGCACAGCCCTCCAGCACCCGGCCGAAGGCCCGGTCCGCGCTCGTCCACCACGAGGACCGGTTGCGCAGCCGCCGCGCCAGCCGGCTCCCGAGCCGGACGCCGTCGGGGGCGATCACCGGCCGGGGGTCGGGCGACCACCAGGCCAGCGCGTACGGGTCCGCCCCGCCCGGCAGCAGCGCCACCTCTCCCGCCTCGACCGCGTCCCCGTACACCGCCTCGTTGTACGCGCCGGCGTACACGTCCGCCGCCGGCAGCGGGAACAACCCGCGCCGGTACGCCGCCAGCAGGCCCCTTGGGCCGAGCGCCCCGAGCGACCCGCCGAAGGCCACCGGGCCGTCCCCGGGCCCGCGCCGCACGTCCAGCCTCCCCAGTCCGGCCAACGCCTCCAGCCCCGCCAACGCCTCCGACCCCGACAGCCCCTCCGACCCTTCGAAGGGCCTCACGACGCCGCCGCCCGCAGGAAGCCCTCCCGCTCCAGCCCCGCCAGGTAGTGGTCGATCAACCCCGCGTCCACCGGCGGCAGTTCGATCCCGCTCCCGGCCAGCGCCGCGTCCGCTGCCGCCCGCTCGAACAGCGGGAACGTCGGCCGGAAGTACATCTCGCTGATCGACAGCTCCGCCCCCGGCGCCCGGTCCACGAACAGCGGGACGAAGGGCGCGATCGGGTGCGTCGGGTTCCCGGCGGCGAACCGGACCAGCCGCCGCACCCAGTCCCCGTACGGCAGTCGGGCGACCCGGTGGCCGCGTGCCCGCAGCCGCTCGGCGAGGTCGGCGAGGACGCCCGGCCGCGGGGAGGTGAGGTGGTAGACCTCGCCGGCGGCGGGCGCGTGGGCGGCGATGTGGGCGACGGCGCGGGCGAAGCGGTCGGCGGGGACGAAGTCGAGCAGCAGCTGCACGTCCGGGCTGGTCCCGCTGTCGGCCAGGTAGGCGATCAGCGCGCACAGTTCGGTGCCGGTGTTCATCACCCCGCCCACGAGGTCCCCGGTGACGTCGTTGGTGCGCAGCACGGTGACCGGCAGCCCGGCGGCGGCCGCGTTGTGCAGCAGCTGTTCGGCGACCCACTTGCTCTCGACGTAGCCTACGCCGAGCCGCTCCGGGTGGGCGAGCGGGGTCCGCTCGGTGACCTTGGCGATGCCGGCCGCGCCGAAGCCGGCCAGGACGGCGAGCGTGGAGAGGTAGTGCACCGGGATGCCCCGGCTGTGGCCGGCGAGCCGGACGACCTCGCGGGTGCCGCCGACGTTGGGTTGCCGCAACTGGTGGTACGGATAGAGGAAGTTGACCTGCCCGCCGAGGTGGTGGATCGCGTCCAGGCGCCCGGCCAGCCAGTCGTACCGGCGGTCCGTCAGCCCGAGCCGCGGCCGGGCGAGGTCGCCGACCAGCGGCACCACCCGCCGGTCGGCGAGGTCGTGCCGCAGGAAGCGCTGCTGCGCCGCGCGCAGCCGTTCCAGCGCGTGCTCCTCGTCGGGTGCGCGGACCAGGCAGTGGATGCGCGCCCGGGTGGTGGCGAGCAGCGCGTCCAGCAGGTGGGCGCCGCAGAAGCCGGTGGCGCCGGTGAGCAGGATCTCGGCGGGGTCGGCGCGTGAGGGCGCCGGGTTCCAGGACTGCCGGGGGTCCTCGGTGAGCCGGGCCTCCGCGAACCAGTCGACGTCGGTGTCCCGTACGGCGCCGGCGGGGGCGTCCGTGCGCGCCGCCCGCAGCGCCCCCGCGAAGGCCCGCAGGACGGGCTCGCGCAGCAGCGCCCGGGTGAGGGCCCGCACCTGCCCGACCTCGACGCCGAACATGATCCGGGCCCGTGCCAGCATCTCCATGGCGAGCAGCGAGGTACCGCCGAGCGCGAAGAAGTCGCCTTCCGGGCCGACGTGTTCGACGCCGATCAGCTCGGCCCACAGCTGCCCGACGGCCGCCTCGACCGCCCCGGCTCCCACCCGGTCGGGATCGGGCGCGAGGACGGGTACAGGCGCGGGGACGGGCACAGGCCCAGGGACGCGGACGGGCCCGGCCGCCTCGGCGCGCGGCAACCGCCCCCGGTCGATCTTCCCCGCCGCCGTGAGCGGCATCGCCTCCAGCGGCACGAACGCGGTCGGCACCAGGTACTCCGGCAGCCGCTCGGCCAGGAACGCCCGGATTCCGGCCGCCCCGCCGCTCGCCCCGGGGACGAGCGTGTAGTACGCCGTGAGCGCGCGGCCGCCGTCCGCCGCCCCGCCGCGGGCCGTGACCCCGGCCTGCCGGACGTCGGGGTGCGCGGCCAGGACGGCCTCGATCTCGGCCGGATCCACCCGGTACCCACGCACCTTCACCTGGTCGTCATAGCGCCCGAGGATCTCCAGCTGCCCGTCCGCCCGCCACCGCCCGGCGTCGCCGGTGCGGTACATCCGCTCACCGGGCAGCAGCGCGTACGGGTCGGGCAGGAAGGACTCGGCGGTGAGCCCGGCCTGCCGCCAGTAGCCCCGGGCGAGGCCCGGTCCGCCGAGGTGGATCTGCCCCTTCTCGCCGGGCCGGACGGGGTGCAGCCGGGCGTCGAGCACGTGCACCCGCACGCCGGGCAGCGGCCGTCCGATCGGCACGGACGCGACGGGGCTGCCCGCCGGCCCGCCACCGTGCGGCGCCCCGCCGAGCAGGTCCGCCGTGACCTCGCAGAGCGTCGAGGTCACGGCCGCCTCGGTGACCCCGTACGCGTTGACCAGCCGGGCGCCCGGCAGCCGCTCCAGGCAGCGGCGGCAGTCGTCGGCGTGGACGGAGTCCCCGCCGACCACCACCAGCCGCAGTTCCCGGGGGCCGGGCCCGCCGGGCGGGAGCAGGTCGAGCAGGTGGTGCCAGTACGCGGGGGTGAAGTCGGCGACGGCCAGGCCCAGCCCGGGTAGCCGGCCGGCCAGTTCGGTGGGGGCCCAGGTGCCGCCCGCGCTCCCGCCGCCGAGTACCACCGTCGCGCCCGCCAGCAGCGCGCCGAGCACCTGTTCCAGCGCGGTGTCGGCGCCCATCGCGGCCAGGTGCAGGACGCGTTCACCGCGGCGCAGCCGGTAGGCCTGGACGATCCGGTCGAGGGTGAACAGCAGTGCACGGTGGGTGACGGGCACGCCCTTGGGGCGGCCAGTGGTCCCCGAGGTGTAGATCAGGTAGGCGAGGTCGTCGGGGACGGCGCCGTCGTCGCTCAGGAACTCCCCGACGTGCGGCAGCTCTCCCGCGTACGGCGAGTCCCCGGCGTACGGTGAGCCCCCGGGGCCGCCGCCGCGCGGGTCGGGGACCGGGGCCGGGACGGGCACCCGGTCCGTCCCCGGAAAGCCCTCGCCGTCGCAGACCACCACCCGCGCCCCGCAGTCCTCGACCAGCCGGGCCGACCGCCGCCGGGGGTGGGCCGGGTCCAGCGGCAGGAAGGCCCCGCCCGCCTTGAGCACGGCCAGCCAGGCGGTCACCAGCCCGGCCCCGCGCTCCAGGCAGACCGGCACCACCTGCTCGGGACCGACCCCGCGGGCCCGCAGCGCGGCGGCCAACCGGTCGCTGCCCAGGTCGAGTTCGCGGTAGCTCAGCGTGACGTCGTCGGCGACGACGGCGGCCGCCTCCGGGTCGTGCGCCGCCCGCGCGCGGAACAGTCCGTGCACCGTGTCCGCGAATCCGGCCGCCGCGCGCCGTACGGGGGTGCCCTCGGGGAAGCCCAGTTCGGCCGGGCGCCACTCGCGCTCGACCCAGTCCCGGCAGTCGGCCCGTCCGGCCGGCCCGTGGACCTGCCACCAGCCCGCCGGAACGGTCAAGCCCCCCGGCCAGATCGCGTACTGACCGTCGTCGTTGCGGACCACGGCGTGACGACCGGAGCTCACATCCGTTCGTACGCCCTGTGCGCTGTCTGCTGCGTCGTCCACCGGCTTGACCTCGTGCTGTGGCGGCAGAATGCTGGGGAGTGCGACATTTCCGACTATACGCACTCCTACACCGTCGAGGACGTCCGGTCGCACCCCCACCGGACGCCTCACTGCTGCGCGAAAGCGCTCATCCGTCCCATCCGGGCCGGCGCCGCACGCCCGACCCGGCCCGCCCTCGCCCGAACTCCCCCGCCCGACCGGCGGGGTGATGTCGCGGAGGAGGTAGCCTCGTTGACTCGCCGGTGCCGACGCCTGATGGTCTGTTACCTGCTCTGGATGGTGCTGTTCACCGGCATCTACTACGCGAATCCGAGCCAGCGGATCATCTGGTGGACGGGCATCGGCCTCGGCGGCGTCGCCGCCATCGTGGTCGGCGTCCGCCTCAACCGGCCCGCGCACGCGCGGTTCTGGTACGTGCTGGCGCTCGCCAACCTCAGTTTCACCGTGGGCGAGGTGATCCAGGCCGTCCAGTTGGACATCCTGCACCTGCCCAACCCGTTCCCGTCCGTCGCGGACGCCTTCTACCTCGCCGAGTACGTGCTGTACGCGGTCGGCGTGCTGGGCTTCATCCGCTGGCGCACGGCCCGTCAGGACCGCGCCGGGCTGCTCGACGCGCTCATCCCCACCATCGGGCTGGGCCTGCTCGCCTGGATCTACCTGATCCTCCCGTACGCCCGGAACCCGGACCTCGACTGGTTCCAGAAGGCCGTCTCGATCGCCTACCCGCTCGGCGACGTGGTCGTGCTCGCCCTGCTGCTGCGTCTGCTGACCCCGCACGGGGGCACCTCCCGCTCGCTGCGGCTGCTCGCCTTCGGCTCGCTCGGCCTGCTGGTCTCCGACGTGCTGTACGGCCTGATCCAACTGCACGGCACCTGGCACATCGGCACCCCCGTCGAACTCGGCTGGGCCGCCTTCCACACCGCCTGGGGCGCGGCGGCGCTGCACCCGTCGATGGTCGAGCTGACCCGGCCGGTGCCCACCCAGCAGCCGGACCTGAGCACCGCCCGGCTGGTGCTGCTCACCCTCGCCTCGCTGATCGCCCCGGCGATCCTGATCATCGAGGCGCTGGCCGGCAACACCGGCAACGCCGGGGTGATCGGCGCCTTCTCCGCGCTGCTCTACCTGCTGGTGCTGGCCCGGCTGGCGGTGGTGGCCTCCGCCCGTCGGCAGGCCGTGGCCCGTGAGCGCGCGCTGCGCGAGGCGGGTGCCCGGCTGACCGCGGCCGTCAGCGTGGAGGAGGTGGCCGACGCCGTCCAGTCCGCCGCCTCCACCCTGATGCCGGCCGAGGCCGGGCACGTCGCCCTGCTCGCGGTGACCGAGGACGGCGTGCTGCACGTCCGGCACGCCGGTAGCGGCACCGCCCGGCGTCCGCCGGGGGACGCCGCGCCGTCCGACCAGGTGCTCCGGCTCGCCGCCGTCCGGGAGACCCTGCTGCTGCCGGTGGCCGCCCTGGGCTTGGCAGCCGACGACCCGCCCGGTGCCCCGAAGGCCGGCGGCGCGAAGGCCGACGGCACCGGACCCGGTGCCGCCAGGGCCGGTGCCGCCCGCCCCGGCGGCATGCCGTACGCCCTGGTCTGCCCGCTCACCCTGGCCGAGCGCCCCTCCGGCGACCCGCTGATCGGCGCGCTCATCGTCACCGGCACCGAGCAGGAGCTGACCAGCCTCTGGAGCTCGCTGGAGATCCTCGCCGCCCAGGCGGCCCTGGCCGTCGAGCGGGTGGTGCTGAGCCAGGAGGTCACCCGCCGCAACAGCGAGCTGTACTTCCGCACCCTGGTGCAGAACTCCAGCGACGTCATCCTGATCCTCGACGCCGACGACGGCGTGCGCTACGCCTCCCCGTCCGCCGCGACGGTGCTCGGCCATCCGAACCTGGCCGGCGCCCCGCTGACCGACCTCGTGCCGCCCGAGGACAGCCGGGAGGTCGGCAAGGCGCTGGCCCGGATGCGCGAGATGCGCGAGGCGGCCGACCAGCCCCGGGGCGAGCAGCCGCGCGAGCACTGGCGGCTGCTGCGCCAGGACCACACCCCGATCGAGGCCGAGGTCCGCTTCAACGACCTGCGCGCGGACCCGACCGTCGGCGCCCTGGTGCTCACCCTGCGCGACGTGACCGAGCAGCGGCAGATGGAGCGCGAGCTGACCCACCGGGCCTTCCACGACTCGCTGACCGGGCTGGCCAACCGGGTGCTGTTCCAGGACCGGGTCGGCCACGCGCTCTCCCGGGGCGAGCGCAGCGGGGCCGTCACCGGGGTGCTCTTCATCGACCTGGACGACTTCAAGGTGGTCAACGACACCCAGGGCCACGCGGTCGGCGACGAGCTGCTGGTCGCCGTCTCGCTGCGGATCTCCACCGCGCTGCGCGCCTCGGACACCGCCGCCCGGCTCGGCGGCGACGAGTTCGCGGTGCTGGTGGAGGACGCGCGGCGGCCGGAGGACGTGGACACCATCGCGGACGGGGTGCTGGCGGTGTTCGCCGAGCCGTTCAGGCTCAAGTCGGGCGCGGTGCGGGTGACGGCCAGCGTCGGCGTGGCGACCACCGAGGACAGCGTGGACGCGACCGAGCTGCTCGCCCACGCCGACCTCGCGCTCTACGCCGCCAAGGCGGCCGGCCGCCGCCAGTGGCGCCACTACCGGCCGGCCCTGCAGACCGGGATGGTGGAGCGGCTCGAACTGAACGAGCACCTGGACTCGGCGATCGCGGAGTCGGCCTTCCAGCTGTACTACCAGCCGATCGTCGACCTGCGTTCGGGCGATCTGGTCGCCTTCGAGGCGCTGGTCCGCTGGCCGCACGACCGGCGCGGCATGGTGCTGCCCGACGAGTTCATCGCCCTCGCCGAGGAGAGCGGCCAGATCGTCCCGCTCGGCGCCTGGGTGCTGGAGCGCGCCGCCCAGGAGGTCGCCGCCTGGCAGGCCACGAGCTCGGCGGTCCGGATGGCCGCCGGCCGGCCGCCGCTGCGGGTCAACGTCAACGTCTCCGCCCGGCAGTTCCGCGACGCCGGCTTCGTGGACGTGGTCCGCCGGGCGCTGGCCACCACCGGCATCGACCCGCGCACCCTCGTCCTGGAGCTCACCGAGACCGTGCTGATGCGCCGCGACGACCGCATCCACGCCGACATGGCCACCCTGTCCGACCTCGGCGTCGGCATCGCCATCGACGACTTCGGCACCGGCTACTCCTCGCTGTCCTACCTGCGCGAGTTCCCGATCTCCCTGCTCAAGATCGACAAGTCCTTCATCGACGGGCTCGGCCACTCGCCCCAGCAGTACGCCCTGGTCGAGGGCATCACCCGGATCGCCGACACCCTCGGGGTCCAGGTGATCGCCGAGGGCATCGAGACCCCCGATCAGCGCGACCTGCTCACCGCCATGGGCTGCCCGCTCGGCCAGGGGTACCTCTTCGCCCACCCCATGGACTCCCCCAGGGCCCGCGCCCTGGTCCGCGGGACCGCCCACGAACTGACCTGAGGGGCGCGGCGCGGGGAGCCTGGGGGCCGGGAACGACCCGCCGCGGCCAGGCGGCGGGCCGTCGTCGTCGAGCACGGTCCGGAATCAGCCCAGCGGCAGCTCCAGGCGGGACTCGCTGCCGCGCGGCGAGCCGATGGTGGTGGTGCTGGCGACCTGGGCCCAGGCCGCGGGCAGGTACAGCGGGTCGGCGCTGGTGACGACCAGCGCCAGCCGGTGTCCGGCCGCCACGTCGTACGAGGTGGCCTGGAGCTTCCAGCTGACGGTGGCGTCCTCGCCCGGGGTCAGCCCGGTCGCGGTGTACGGCTCGTGGGTGATGATCCGCGCGCTGCCGTCCGGGGCGATGTCGAACAGGTAGGCCACCAGGGTCGCGGTGTCCCCGGTGCTGCGCACCGTCAGCCGGACCTCCGCGGCGCCCCGGATGCGGCGGGCCGCGGCACCGCCCTGGGCCGTCAGTGCCTCCGTCGACCAGGACAGCAGCCGCGACGGCTCGAACTGCTCCGAGTCGTACCGCTTGGGGTTGCCGAACCACTCCTTCTCCCCTGTCTTGAGGAGTTCACCCGCGTTGGCCTCGGTCGGGTTGCCGGCGATGAAGTCCTGCGACCACCCGGCGGTCGGCTTGTCGCTCAGCGTGCCCTCGCCGGTGAGGTTCCACGTCTCGCCGCCGGTGGTGACCTCGCTCCAGGAGGAGTACGACTCCCGGTGCGCCGGGACGGTGATCCGCCTGCCGCCGATGCCGGTGCCGGTGGTCTCGTAGGTGAACATGGACTGGTTGATCACCTGCGGCCAGTTCGGCACGTCGTTGGCGGCCCCGAGCAGGTGGTGGTCCAGCCAGTCGTAGGCCTCCTGGATCGGCACCGCCAGCCCGGGGAACGGCCAGCCGAGCGGCACGCCCACCAGGCCGGGACCCTCGGGGGCGCCGTGGTCGCCGATCCACAGGTTCAGGTGCTTCGGCACGGTGAGCGCGTCGAAGGTCTCGATCACCGGGCCGACCGGGAAGAGCGTCTCGTGCCAGGTGTTCGAGATGAAGGTCGGGATGCCGCGTTCGTTCGTCCTGTCGACGTAGGTCTGCGGGGAGCGCCTGGCGCCCCACTCCACCACGGCGTCGAGGTTCACGCCGTTGCGGAAGTCGGTGAGGATCCGCCGGCCCTCCTCGTCGAACTTCTCCTCCATCGCGCCGCCGGTGAAGCCGATCAGGGCCTCGACGGCCGCCAGGTGCCGGGTGCCGTTGGCGTAGAGGCTGGTGGCGAGGTTGCCCCAGGTGCTCAGGGCGACGACGGCGGCAACGCGGTTCTGCGGGTCGTGGGCGGCGACCAGCTGGCTGATCCCGGAGCCGTAGGACTCGCCGAAGAAGCCGATCTTGGTGGGGCCGAAGTACCGCTCGGCGAAGTCGATCACCTTCGAGCCGTCGGCCCAGTCCTTGTCGCCGCCGACGTCGATGTGGCCCCCGGAGGTCGACAGCCAGCCCTTGTAGCCGATCCCGCGAGGGGTGTACGCGAGGACGTGGTACCCCTTCTGCGCCAGCTTGAGGTACAGGTACAGGAAGGGCAGCCAGCCGAACGGGTTCCAGCCGGCCGGGACGATCACCGCCGGGTGGGGCTCGCCGTCGCGGAGCTTGATGGCGAGCCCCGACAGCCGGACGTCACCGGCGCCGTCGATGCCGTGGAGGTCGGTCTCGGCCTTCGCCCGTACCTCCCCGACCAATTCCGCCAGCACCGGCGGCAGCTGCACCTCCTCACCCCGCAGCGCGGCGAGCAGCGCCTCGGCCACGCCGAGGGTGGACGCGCTGGGGGTGAGGCCGTCGCCCCAGATGCCGTTGGTGGCGATGTCGGTGAGCGTGGCCTCGGTGATCGCCGGGATCGGCTCTCCGCTGATGCTGGTCATACCAACAACCCTTTCCGTGGACGGATTACTGACCGCATCCTGATCACATCCGACCGGAAGGAAACTGACTGCATGTAAGATTCACCGATACGGGTGGAGCCTTGGGCCAACTCCCGACAATGACAAGAGGGTTGTAGTATTCGCGCCCCCGACTTCCGTCCACCGGCCTCGCTCAGGACCGGAGCACGAGGGAACGGAGCTCGGCGGTGCACATCATGTAGCCGTCCGGGGTGGGCACATGGGCGAGGTAGTGGGCGAGGTCCGTGCCCAGCGAGAACACTCGCACCGGGGTGCCCGCGGCACGCGCGGACTCCACCACCCTGCGCACGCCGTCCAGGACGGCCGGGTGCCGGGTCTGGTAGGACTCCGCCACCAGGTGGTTGCCGCGGTCCGCGGCCAGGTAGAACTGCACCAGGTCCTTGACCCCGACGAACAGTTCGCTGGCCCCGGCCGCGCAGATCTCCGCCGTGGCGTGCACCGCCGCCGGCGTCTCGATGAACGCGGACAGCGGCACCTCGGCCGGCAGCTCCAGGTGCGCCCTGAGCCGGGCGAACTCCTGCGCGTCGTTGAGGAACGGGACGGAGAGCCGCACCAGGCCGGCGTCCTCGCCGAGCCGCTCGCGCAGCGAACCGAGCATGGCGTGCAGCGCGTCCCGGTAGGCGGCCGACCCCAGCAGCCAGCGGGCGCCGTGCAGGCCCAGTTCGGGGTTGGGCTCGACCGCGACCGGGGCCAGCTCGGTGACGCTGGCGGCGTGGTCGGAGCGCAGGTCCAGGAGCCTCAGGACCAGCCGCTGGCCGGGCAGCAGCGCCTCGACGAAGCCGCACAGCCGGTCCGCGAGGGCCCGACCGTAGGCCGCCGCTTCGGCCGGGCCGCCCTCCAGGGCGTCGAGCGGGCTCAGCGCCGCCGCCAGGCAGAGGAACTCCTCCCGGATGAAGAAGCAGTCGACCCGCTTCGCGTTCGGCCCGCAGGAGTTGATCGTCCGGATGTCCTGCATGTCCGCGATGACCGCGCAGGCCGAGCCGAGGTCGTCCAGCGAGGGGCTCCCGACCCCGGAGCCCGGGTCGCTCCCGGCGGCGGCGCCGGACTCGACCACGATCGACTCGCTGTCGAGGTCCAGCACCGCCTCGCCGACCAGGTCGGCGAGGTCCGCCTCGTCGACCCGGAGCACCGGTATGCCCCGGCCGCGGCAGAGGGACTGCATGTGGCCGGTGAGCCCGCCCGAACCGCAGACGACGGCGGCCGCCGCCACGATCGCGTCGTACAGGCCGGCGTGGAGGGAGGGGGCGACGAGGATGGATCCGTCGAGTGGACGTCTCGTGCGATTGCAGGTACCGCGCACTTCGCTCTGAATGCCACCGGTCAGCAGGGATCCCTGAATCCGTCGCCCGTTCAACTAGTCCTCCTGTTCTCCGGCGGTCGCCATTCCCAGCTGTCGACGCAGTTGCCGTGGTGTCACGGAAACATCGGTGAGCCGTTCGACCGCGACCCGGTTGACGACCGCCCTCATCAGGCGGTCGTACCGGGCGGCGTCCGTCGGACGGGTCGGACGGTCATCCATGGACCGAATACGGGCGTCCAGCCGGGAATCGAGCAGTTCACGCTCGATCCGACCGCGCGAGGCCATTCTCCTGGCCTCCAGTAACACAGCGTCCTCGAATCCCTCCCGGACCGCTTCCTCCAGATTGCCGAGGGCGCCGGGGCGCCGGACCAGGCCCTGGGAGACCTCCTCGAACGAAACGTCCTCCTCCGGTTCCAGCCGCTCGACCACGTGGGCGGCGACCGCGATCGAATGGTTCTTGATCGCGGCGAGGTTGAAGGTGAACGCACCCGTCCGGCCGTTGCGCACGATCTCGTCGCCCTCCCGCAGCGCGCCGACCGCGGAGACCGGTCCGGACTCCCCGCCGGAGCCCAGCAGCGCCCCCCGCCCGTCGACCTCCAGGCCGCGCCCGGTGCGCTCGTGGGGCACCGCGAGCCCGCGCCGCAGGAGGTTGCGCCACAGCGGCTGCTCGACCCTGGTGTAGTCCGACTCCCGGCCGAAGTTGGACACCACCAGGTCGGCCTCGATCGCGTGCTTCTCCTCCCCGGAGACGACCGACACCAGCAGCCGGCCCGACTCCGCCGGGACGACCGCCTCCACCCTGCCGACGACCAGCTCCACCGCCCCGTCCGTCCCGTCCGCCCGGTCCAGCGCCCGCTCGATGACCGCCATGGTGTACTCCAGCACCCCGACCCGCAGCGCGGCCAGCGCGGTGCCGAACTCATCCAGCAAGCCGCGCAGTTCGGCGGTGGGAATGCGCTCGATGGCCTCGGGCAGGTGCGGCTCCCACGCCTTGACCACCCGCTCGGCGACCACCACCGGGGAGACCTCGGGATGCTCCCGGACGACCGTCGAGCACGCCGTGTCCCACTCGGCCCGGACCCGGTCGAGGAACTCCGCGCGGTTCCGGTACGGCTGCAACAGGGTCTTCGGACAGGGCAGGCTCAACACGCCGTGCTCGTGGCCGTCGGGGTACGTCCGGAACAGCGTCCCGGTCCTGGAGATCAGCCGGATCCTCCCGGTGTGGCCCCGGCGCAGCAGGAGGCCCGCCGAGTCGTAGGCGCTCAGGACGGAACCGACGATCGCGACGTCCGCCCCGGAGGGCAGCGAGACGAGCTTGCGGATCCCGGCCGCGGAGTACGGGTTGCGGATGAAGGACGCGTGCGTACGGACCTCGGAGGCGAAGGCCGGCTCCCGGAGTTCGAGGCCGGTCGCCAGGACGACGTGGTCGGCGCGTAGCACGGTCACCACCGGGGGCCCGTCGGGGGCCGGCTGTTCGACCGTCACGTCGACGCCGGTGGGGCCGACCTCCAGATCGACCGCGTCGCCGTCCGCCTCGACGAGCACCACCCCCGGACAGGCTTCGCGTCTCGCTTCGGCCAGCCGGTCGTCCAGGTAGTCCTGGAAGATCCGCCGCGGCGCCGGCCCCTGTTCGACGAACCGGAGCCCGGCCCAGGGCTCCGGCCAACCACCGCGGTCCGCCTCGTGGTTGGCCCAGCGGACGAAGTCCAGGACGTCCTCGCGGAACACCGACATCCGGCCGGCCTGGATGTTGAACACGTAGTCCCAGGGGTTGCCGTCCCGGTGGTAGGCGACGCCCGCGCAGCGGTAGTCGGAGCGCCGCTCCAGCAGGACGACCTCCAGCGGTCTGCGCGCGAAGCAGAGCAGCCGGATCGCCGTGGCGGTACCGGCCAGGCCCGCCCCGACTATGAGGACTCTCGGACGCGTACCAGATCGACTCATGGTCAAGCCTTCCCGTCGAGGGATGAGACCCGGTTCCGCCGTCCCGGACACCGGGCGCAAAGGTCTGCTGAGGAAGTGTGACGCGGAAGGAGTGCTCAGGGTCCCGGAACGGCCGAATGAGGGCCGCCCGTCCCCGGTCTGGTTGGATAGGGGCGTGAACAGCGCCGCCCATCCGGAATCAGGTCTCTCGAAGAGCGTCTGGAGCGACGCCGACTTCGAGGAGATGGGCTGGCACGACGCCACCGTCCACGGCCTGTACGTGCAGCAGGGTGACGAGTTCGAGGCCCGACTCCTCCTCGACCTCGACTACGTCGTCCGCTGGGTCGACCCGGTCCGGCCCGCGAAGACCTTCTCCTTCTGGGTCGCCCCCGCGACGCTCGTCTTCGACGGGGTGTGGGACCTGGACGGCGGTCTCGACTTCAGGAGGACCGCCCCGGAGCTGGAGATCGCCGACCTGCACCGACGGGCCCCGGACGACGGCAACCGGGATTCGCCGCACTGGCACGTCGAGGGCCACTCCTTCGACCTGAGGTTCCGCGCGTCGGGCTTCCGCCAGTACTTCCGCGAGGCCCCGCGGCTCTCGCCGGGCCCGGTCCTCTCCCACGCCGAGCGCGGAGGCTGCCGCTTCACCGAGGTCGGCTTCGCCTGAGCGGGCCCGCCGACCGGGGCGGGCCCGGCCGCCCTCAGAGCCGGTGCAGCGCCGCCTCGCAGAGCCGGCACCGCTGCTGCTCCAACTCGGGCGGGTACCAGGGCTCGCCGGGTCGGGCGGGGCGGTAGTGGGCGTGCTCCATCGGGGCGGTGTCCAGTCCGCAGAGGGTTCGCGCCTGCGGGTCCTCCGGGACGTCCGGGTCCTGGCCGGCGGCGTGCACCGCGACCACGCCCGGCCCGACACCCTCGGGGCCGAGGGCCTGGTCCGGGCCCAGTTCGAAGAGGACGACGATCGAGGCCACGGTCCCACCGTGGCGGGCGGCGGCCGCCCGCGCATTTCGATCTTCACCCGGCCGGGCCCCGGGCCGCCACCTGCGGCGGACTTCCCGGACTTCCACGTCAATGTGCTGCAGATGCTGATCGACAAGGATTTCATCCGAGCCTCCCCGTCCGCATCGGCCCGGGGATGTAAATCCGTGGGCCGACGCGGGGTGACGGAGGATCAATCGGTGGGCCGATGCCGCCCACTCGGCGCCCGTGACAGCGTTCCGCGCATGGACACCACGACGACCGCCTCCCCTTCCGGACCGACCCGCCGCCGGGTGCTGGGCGCCGCCCTCGCGCTGGGCGCCGTCGCTCCGCTGGGCCTCGCCCGCACCGCCTCGGCCGCCACCGCTCCCGCCTCCTCCGGCACCGCCGCCCCCTCCCGGCTCACCCTGCCCGCGCCGACCGGCCCGTTCCCGGTGGGCATGGTGCCGCTGCACCTGCGCGACGAGTCCCGGCCGGACCCGAACGCCAGGCCCGGACGGTTCCGCGAGCTGATGGCCACCGTCTGGTACCCGGCCCGGGCCGCGGACGCCGACTCGTACCCGCCGGCGCCCTGGATGACCGAGGGCGCCCTGAAGGCCTTCCTCGACGACGCCGGCTACCCGCTGCCCCTCCCGCTCGCCCCGCTCACCTCGGGCCACCAGGGCGCGCCCGTCCACCGGTCCGGCCGGCCGCTGCCCGTCGTCCTCTACTCGCACGGCGCGGGCAGCCACCGCGCCGACCACACAGTCGTGGTCCAGGAGTTGGCCAGCCACGGCTTCGCCGTCGTCACCGTCGACCACACCCACGACGGGTTCACCGAGTTCCCGGACGGCACCGTCGTGACCCGTGACGCCCCCTTCCCGGGGCTGTACCCGAGGGACTACGCCGCCGACCTGCTCTTCCTGCTCGACCAGGTCGTCGGCCTCGCCGACGGACGCAACCCGGACGTCGACGGCCGCGCCCTGCCGTCCGGCCTGCTCGGCGGTCTGGACGCGCGGAACATCGGCGCCTTCGGCTGGTCCAAGGGCGGCACCGGAACGGCCCTCGCCATGGTCGCCGACCGGCGCATCCGCGCCGGGCTCTCGCTGGACGGGCCGATGGCGTGCAACCCCGCCATCACCACCGACATCGACCGGCCGTTCATGATGATGACCGCCGACTTCGCCCGGGCCACCAACCCGTACGCCGAGACCTTCTGGGGCCACCTGCGCGGCTGGCGCCTGGACGTCCAGGCCACCGGCGCCGTGCACGGCTCGTACGGCGACACCATGACGCTGATCCCCCAGGCGGGCAGGCTGCTCGGCATGACCGAGCAGCAGATCCGGTCCCAGGTGGGCACCCTCGACCCGCAGCGCGGGATCCTCGTCCAACAGGCCTACCCGCTCGCCTTCTTCGACCTCCACCTGCGCAACCGCCACCACGGCAGGCTGCTCGACGGCCCGTCGAAGGCCTTCCCCGAGGTCGTCTACCACCCGTAGGCGCCGGCGGACCCGCCCGGTGGGCGGCCGTCACGGGGGTGCGGCCGCCCACCGGGCGGGTCCCGGCCCGTCAACCCGGCTCCCCGGTGACTACGCCCGCGTGAAGGCGCGTCCCGGCTTCGGGCGGTTCCACCGGGTGCGACCGGTGTGGTCACGACCGCTCAGACGCGCTGGCCTTCGGAGGCCACGGCGGTGGGGGCGGTGGTGCTGCCGGCCTGGGTGCCGAGGGTGTGCTCGACCTTGGCGACGGCCGTGCGGTACCGCATCGAGGCGTCCTGGGCGTTCTGCTCGGTGCCGCCCTGGCGTTCGAAGTAGCCGAAGACCATGGCCACCGTGCCGAAGCGCTCGACGCCGACGTAGCCGTCGAGTCGGACGCCGGCCAGGGTGCCGTCGAGGTGGACGGCGGGGGCGTCCTTGCGCTCGCCGAGGGTCACCGGGGTGGCGGTGAAGGTCACGGTGTCGGCGGTGCCGGAGGTGAAGGTGATGGTGTGGCAGGTCTTCAGGGCGTCGGCGGCGGAGTTGAGGTCGGCGGTGAGCCGGTCGGGCGCCTCGGCCGCCAGGGCCTGGGTGACCATCGGGTTGCCGTCCGGACCGTCGAGTTCGGTCTCGGCGCGCGGGATCGGCGCGCCCGGCTGGGTGACGTACATGTTGATCAGGGCGTTGAGCGCGGCGCAGCCGGTCACCGGGGACGACGGGCTCGCGCCGGGGCTTGGGCTCTGCGTCACCGGGATCTCGGTCCAGTCGGGGCCGAGGTCGGACGCGGTCAGCAGGGCCGACTTCAGCTGGTCGGCGGAGGGGAGGTCCTCGGTCGGTGCGGCGGACGCCGGCAGGGTTGCCGGGCCCAGGAGCACCGCCAGGGCGGCGGCCGCGGCGGCGAGGGTGTGGATGGGCCTGGGACGGGACATGCGGGGCCCCCGGTCGAGAGTTCGGGCAGGGACAGCCACCAGTGTCCCACCGGGGTTCCGAGGGGGCGCGCGGGCGGGGATCCGCGCAGGTCAGGCACCTTCCGCCGGCTCTGTGGCCGGTAGCGCTCCGAGCGCTTCCAGGGTCTCGGCGAGCCACTGCACCCAGAAGGTCTCCAGCCCGATGCCGGCCCGCAGCACCGCGTGCTGGAGCCGGTTCTCGGCGTCCGCCCGCTCGGCCGGGAAGTCGCGCCGCTCGATCTCCCGGTAGTCGTCCAACTGCTCGCGGTGCAGGGCGAGATGGCGTTCCAGCTCGGCCGTCAGCCCGCCCGTGCCGACCACCGCGGCCGCTCGCAGCCGCAGCAGCAGGGGCTCCCGGACGGCGCGCGGCTCGGCGCCTTCGGCGGTCCAGCGGGCGAGTTCGGCGCGGCCCTCGGGCAGGACCTCGTACTCCTTCCGCTGCCCGCGCACCGGTCCTTCCGGCTGGAGGTTCCGGATGTGCCCGGAGGCCTCCAGCCGGCCCAGTTCGCGGTAGATCTGCTGGTGGGTGGCGGGCCAGAAGAAGCCGATCGACTTGTCGAACCGCCTGGTCGGCTCCAGCCCCGAGGACGGCTTCTCCAGCAGGGCGGTGAGGATGGCGTGCGGCAGCGACATGCCGTCGATCGTACGGGGCCCGTCGCGGGCGGCGGGCCCGGCTCAGCCCCGGGCGGGCGCGGAAGGTCAGGGTGCTGGTGGAGTGGCGGTTGGCGATGGTCACGCCGGCGGCTTCGGCGGTGACCTCGTACTCGCCCTTGTCGGCGGCCAGCCGGTCGAACTGGCTCGCCTGGAGCCGGGGCAGCACGAGGATCAGGCCCACGGCGGCGACCAGCAGGGCCACCAACGCGGAGTCGATCCCCTCCCCGGTGGCGATCTTGAGCGCACTGACGACCACGGTGCCCACCGCGATCAGGTTCAGGAACAGCCGGTTGCGCCGGCCCGCGCGAGTCGTCCGGGCCCGGGGGGCGCGGGGCCTCAGAGCGAGGCGGCCAGCTCGGTGCCCTGCTTGATGGCGCGCTTGGCGTCCAGTTCGGCGGCCACGTCCGCGCCGCCGATCAGGTGCACCGACAGGCCGCGCTCGCGCAGCGCCTCGTACAGGTCGCGGCGCGGCTCCTGGCCGGTGCAGAGCACGACGGTGTCCACGGGCAGGAGTTGGCGCTCGCCGTCCACGGTGAGGTGCAGCCCGGCGTCGTCGATCAGCTCGTAGGTGACACCGGGGACCATCACCACGCCGCGGTGCTTGAGTTCGGTGCGGTGGATCCAGCCGGTGGTCTTGCCGAGGCCGGCGCCGACCTTGGTGGTCTTGCGCTGGAGCAGGTGGACGCTGCGCGGGGGCTTCGGCCGCTCCGGGGCGCGCAGGCCGCCGCGCTCGCGGTACTCCGGGTCGATGCCCCACTTGGCCTGGAACGCGGGCGGGTTGAGGCTCGCCGCGTCGCCCGGGTCGGTGAGGAACTCGGCCACGTCGAAGCCGATGCCGCCCGCGCCGAGGATGGCGACCCGCTCGCCGACCGGCGCGCCGTCGCGCAGCACGTCGAGGTAGCCGAGCACGCTGGGGTGGTCGATTCCCGGGATGTCGGCGGGAGTTCGCGGGGTGACGCCGGTGGCGAGCACGATCTCGTCATGGCCGTGCCCGGCCAGCTGCTCGGCGGTGACGCTCGCGCCGAGCCGCAGCGTGACGGCCAACTCGGTCAGCCGGGTGCGGAAGTAGCGCAGCGTCTCGTCGAATTCCTCCTTGCCGGGGATGCGCCGGGCGATGTTCAGCTGCCCGCCGATCGTCTCGGCGGCGTCGTACAGCGTGACGTCGTGGCCGCGTTCGGCGGCGGAGACGGCGAACGCGAGTCCGGCCGGGCCCGCCCCGACGACGCCGATCCGCTTGCGCGACCGCGTGGGCCCGAGGATGAGTTCGGTCTCGTGGCAGGCGCGCGGGTTGACCAGGCAGGAGGTGATCTGGAGGCTGAAGGTGTGGTCGAGGCAGGCCTGGTTGCAGCCGATGCAGGTGTTGATGGCCTCGGCGCGGTCCGCCCTGGCCTTGGCGACGAAGTCGGCGTCGGCGAGCAGCGGGCGGGCCATCGAGACCAGGTCGGCACTGCCCTCGGCGAGCAACTTCTCGGCGATCTCAGGGGTGTTGATGCGGTTGGTGGTGACCAGTGGGATGCCGACCTTCCCCATCACCTCCTTCGTCACCCAGGCGAAGGCGCCGCGCGGCACCGAGGTGGCGATGGTGGGGATGCGGGCCTCGTGCCAGCCGATGCCGCTGTTGATGATGGTCGCCCCGGCGGCCTCGACGGCCTGGGCGAGCCGCACGACCTCCTCCAGGGTGGAGCCGCCGGGGACCAGGTCGAGCATGGAGAGCCGGTAGACGATGATGAAGTCCTCGCCGACCCGTTCGCGGACCCGGCGGACGATCTCCACCGGGAAGCGCATCCGCTGCTCGTACGCCCCGCCCCACTCGTCCTCGCGGTGGTTGGTGGCGGCGACGACGAACTCGTTGATCAGGTAGCCCTCGGAGCCCATGATCTCGACGCCGTCGTACCCGGCGCGGCGGGCGAGTTCGGCACAGCGGGCGAAGTCCTCGATGGTCTGCTCGACCTGCTCGGCGGTGAGCTCGTTGGGCGTGAACGGGCTGATCGGGGCCTGGATCGCGCTGGGGGCGACGAGGTCGCGGTGGTAGGCGTAGCGGCCGAAGTGCAGGATCTGCAGGGCGATCTTCCCGCCGGCGGCGTGCACCGCGTCGGTGACCGTCCGGTGCTTGTCGGCCTCCTCCTCGGTGGTCAGCATCGCGCCGCCCTCCCAGGGACGCCCGGCCTCGTTGGGGGCGATGCCGCCGGTGACGATCAGGCCGACGCCGCCGCGGGCCCGCTCGGCGTAGAAGGCGGCCATCCGCTCGTAGCCGCCGGGGGCCTCCTCCAGGCCGACGTGCATCGAGCCCATGATCACGCGGTTGGGCAGGGTGGTGAAGCCGAGGTCGAGCGGGCTGAGCAGGTGCGGGTAGCGGCTGCTGCCGGGGTGGGCGCTCATCGACGTCTCCTGGGGCGCGGGCGGGGGTCGTTGGTTACCGCAGAGTAGGGGACGGGCTGCGGGATATGCAACTAGTTGCATAAAGCCTGGAGCCCGCTCCGGTGCGCCCTCCGCATGGCGCAGAACACGGCACCCGGAGCGGACGGGCGGCGTATCGTCGTGTCCCGGACAGGGTGGGCGCATCGCGAGCTCGGGAGAGGGGCGACTGTGCGGGGTGGCTCGGTGGCCGTGGTCGGGGGCAGCATCGCCGGGAGCGCCTTCGCCGGCGCCGCCGCCCGGCTCGGCGCGGAACGGGTGGTGGTGCTGGAACGCAGCCCCGACCGTCCGGAGGACCGCGGCGTGGGGCTGTGCACCCACAACGACCGCTTCGACGAGCTGGTCCGGGCCGGGCACCTCGACGCCGACACCCGCCGCCACCGGCTCACCGTCCGCCGCTGGGTCACCCGCGGCGCGGTCGGCGAGGGCGACGGACCCGACGGCTGCGGGCGGCTGCTCTGGGCCCAGCCCTTCCCGTTCCACTCCCACCACTGGGGCGTGCTCTGGCAGGCGCTGCGCGAACGGACGCCCGAGCAGGTCGAGTTCCGGCTGGGCACCACCGTGACGGCCGTCGGCAACGGCCGGGACGGCGCCTGGGCCGAAGCGGGTCGCGGCCGCGAGGAGTACGACCTGGTGATCGGCGCCGACGGCTACCGCTCGGTGGTCCGCGCCGCCGTCTGCCCACAGGCCGGGCCCGAGTACGCCGGGTACGTGTGCTGGCGCGGCAGCTACGACTCCGCCCTGCTGGCCGAACTGCCCGGCGGTGCGGCGCCCTGGCCCGAGGAACAGTGCGTCACCGCCTGCTACCCCGGCGGCCAGGTGGTGATCTACCGCATCCCCGGGGTCGAGCCCGGCCGCACCCGGGTGAACTGGGTCTTCTACGCCCCCACCCCCGCCTGGCTACGGCTCTACGGCCCGACCAGCATCCCGGCGGGCACCCTCGGCGACGGACAGCTGGACGAACTGCGGCAGCTCGCCGAGCGACACCTGCCGCCGTACTGGGCCGGCCTGGTCACCCTGACCCCGCGCGAACGGACCTTCCTGCAGCCGATCTACGACCTGGCGGCCCCGCACCGCACGGCCGGCCGGCTGCTGATCGGCGGGGACGCGGCCACCGTGGTGCGCCCGCACAACACCAGCGGCGTGGTGAAGGCGATGCAGGACGCCCACGCCTTCGAGCTGGCCGGACGGGAGCACGGCTCCTGGCCGGCCCTGCTGGCCGCCTACGACCGCGAACGGACGGTGTCCGGGCGGGAGTTGGTCGATCTGGGCCGCACCCTCGGCCGGGCCCAGGTCACCGCGGCGCCGGACTGGTCGGGGATGGACGAGCCGGCCATGACCGCCTGGTGGCAGCAACAGTTCACCGGCGGCGGGGGTTTCGGCGGCCACGTACTCGGCCGGACGGGCTGAGCACTCGCCGCGGCCGTCGAAACCCCGTCAGATCACCGCGGACGATCAGACGTTGACGCCGTAGTCGGTCGCGATGCCGCGCAGGCCGGAGGCGTAGCCCTGGCCGATGGCACGGAACTTCCACTCGTTGCCGTTGCGGTACAGCTCGCCGAAGACCATCGCGGTCTCGGTGGAGGCGTCCTCGGTCAGGTCGTAGCGCGCGATCTCGAGGCCGTTGGCCTGGTTGACGATCCGGATGAACGCGTTGCGCACCTGGCCGAAGTTCTGCAGCCGGGCGTCGGCGTCGTAGATCGACACCGGGAAGACCACCTTGGCCACGTCGGCCGGGACGCGGTCCAGGTCGACCTTGATCTGCTCGTCGTCCCCGTCCCCGCCGCCGGTCAGGTTGTCGCCGCTGTGCTCGACCGAACCCTCGGGGCTGCGGAGGTTGTTGAAGAAGACGAAGTGCTGGTCCGAGACCACCTTGCCCAGCGCGTTGCACAGCAGCGCACTGGCGTCCAGGTCGTAGTCGGCCCCGGTGGTGGTGCGCACGTCCCAGCCGAGACCGACGATCACGGCGCTCAGGCCGGGCGCCTCCTTGCTCAGCGAGACGTTGCCGCCCTTGGCCAGCGAAACTCCCACAATGCCCTCCTCTGATCTCTCCCTGTGGACGAATCTACAACACTGTAGAGATCACGAGAATCCGTCTGCGGGTGGGCCCGCCCCGGGAATTTCTCCGGGTCGCGCACGGGAACCGCTCACTGCTCACTGCTCACGCTCACTGCACGGCGTCGATCTCGATCCGCAGCGCGCCGTCCTCGGCCAGCGACCTGCGGCCCCAGCCCAGCAGCAGGCTCAGCACCTCGCGCTCGGCGGCCGGGAGCCGGGTCAGGTCCACCTGCTCGACCTCCCGGACCAGCCCGGCCATCGACGGCCGCCCGATCCGGCTGCTGAAGTCGAGGTCCGGCTCGTGCCGGGCGAGGGTGGGCAGCGCCCGCGCACCCAGACGGCGCAGGACGGCCCGCAGCGCGCCCCCGTCCACCCACGCCTCCAGCCGCCCGGACCGCGGCGGCGGGCCGGCCTTCCGCCCCGTCCTCACCTTGACCGGCACCCGGTACAGCCCGAGGACGTACTCGTGCTCCGCCACCTCGTCGTCCGGCCCGTACGGCCGCAGGCCACCCGCTGTGCTCCGCATGCCGAGCACCCTAACGACCCGCCGCCCTGGGCCTGTCCTCCAACCCCCTTCGTCCGCCCGGAGGGCGGGCGCCCCGCAGACGCGAGTTCGAAGACAGGCCTTAAACTGTCAGTGGATTTCCCCTCGTCGGATCTTCCCCCCGCCCCCTCGCTCCCCCTCGTCGCGGCCCGGTCGCCGGAGGTCCCGATGCGCCAGCGGTACAGCTTCCACCTCGACCAGGGCGGGCACTCGGTGACCGTCAACATCCGCTCCGGCCGGATCACCGAGACCGAGGTGCTGGTCGACGGCAAGGAGTGCGCCTTCCACCGCGTCCACGGGCACGGCACCTACCCGCTGACCCTCGCCACCCAGGTCGCCGAGGAGCCGCCGAAGCCGCTCGCGGTGCGGCTGGAGCGCACCGGCCGGGCCGAGCACCCGCTCTCCTGCGTGCTGGAGCTGTCCGGCGCCGAACACCCGATGCCCGAGCGCACGGCCCGCTGACCCCGACGGCCCGCCGGTCCCGCTTCAGCACGTCCGGCTCACCTGGCTCGGCGTCCGCCGCCACCGACCCGGGACGCTCGCGGACGAGCGGGCCCGGACGAGCCGGGTCGAGCCGAACCTCGCGCCCCTCCCCCGGGCCGCTCAGCCCTCCTGACCCGCCTCGCGGCACTCTCCGAGGATCTCCTCGACGGTCTTGCAGGCCCGCTCGGCGTCCTCCGCGACCAGCCCGATCCTGGTGCGGCGGTCGAGCACGTCGGCCACGTCCAGCGCGCCCTCGTGGCTGACGGCGTAGGCGATCTCGGCGCGGGTCACGTCCAGGCCCTCCGCGACCGGCGTCAACTCCCCCGCCGCCAGCACCTCGTGGGCCGCACCACCGTGGCGCGCGAGCAGCGAGGCGGGCACCGAACCGGCGCCCCCATCCCCGGTGGGCAGCGGGCGGCTGTCCCGGTGGCCGGGGGCGCCGATCAGCGGCAGCCGGGCCGTCCAGCAGGCCCGGGCCGACAGGCCGCGCAGCCGGACGGCGGCGTCCACCGCGTCCTCGGCCATCTTGCGGTAGGTGGTGAGCTTGCCGCCGACCACGGTGACCACCCCGTCCGGGTTCTCCAGCACGGCGTGCTCGCGGGAGATGTCGGCGGTGCTGCCGTCCCCGGTGTCGATCAGCGGGCGCAGCCCGGCGTGGGCCCCGCGCACGTCCGCCCTGGTCAGAGCGGTCTCGAGGGCCGCGTTGACGGTGTCGAGGAGGAAGGAGAGCTCGGCCTCGGTGGGCTGGGGCTCGTCCGGGATCGGGCCCGGGGCGTCCTCGTCGGTCAGGCCGATCGCGACCCGGCCGAGCTGCTGCGGCAGGGCGAAGACGAACCGGCTGGTGGAGCCGGGCACCGGGACGGTGAGGGCGGCGGTCGGGTTGCCGAGCGCCTGCGCGTCCACCAGCAGGTGGGTGCCCCGGCTGGGCCGGAGCCTGATCGAGGCGTCCACCTCGCCCGCCCAGACGCCGGTGGCGTTGACCACCGCGCCGGCCCGGACGGCCAGTTCCTGCCCGGTGAGGGTGTCGACCAGCCGGGCCGAGGTGCCGGTGACCTGCTCGGCGCGCACCCTGGTCAGCACGCTCGCCCCGTACTGCGCGGCGGTCCTGGCCAGGGCGACCACCAGTCGGGCGTCGTCCACGAGTTGGCCGTCGTGCGCCACCAGCGCGCCGCGCAGCCCGTCCGTCCGCACGCCCGGCACCAGCCGGCGGGTCCGGTCGGCGTCGATCCGGCGCACCCGCGGCAGCAGCGCGCCCGGGGTGCCGGCCGTCAGGCGCAGCGCGTCCCCGGCGTGGAAGCCGGTGCGGATCAGCGTGGCCTGGCCGGGGCGCAGCAGGTCGGGGAGCAGCGGCACCAGTTGGGGCAGCGCCCGGATCAGGTGCGGGGCGGTGCGGGTCATCAGCACGCCGCGCTCGACGGCGCTCTCCCTGGCCACCTTGATCCGCCCGGAGGCGAGGTAGCGCAGGCCGCCGTGCACCAGCTTGGAGCTCCAGCGGCTCGTGCCGAAGGCCAGGTCGCGGGCCTCGACCAGCACCGTGCGCAGGCCGCGTGAGGCCGCGTCCAGGGCCACGCCGGCACCGGTGACGCCGCCGCCGATGACCAGGAGGTCGATCCGGGGGCCGTCAGCGAGCGCTTCGAGCTCCAGCGTGCGGCGTGCGGCGTCGAGTCGGGAGGTCCCGGCGTACGGGCCTGCGGTGGGGGTCATGGAGCGAGGTATCCGTTCAGTGCTCTGGCCAGTTCGCGCCGCCAGGCCGCCTCGGGCAGCAGGGAGGCGACCATGCGGTGCGACTGGACGGTGGACTGGGCGATCAGCAGGACCATGGCGGCCAGTTCGAGCGGCTCGCCGGCCCGGATCGAGCCGTGCTCCTGGCCCTGCTCGATGCCGGTGCGCAGTGCCTCCAGCAGGCCGCGCTGGCTGGCGCCGAGCCGCTCGACGACGTACTGGAGGAGCAGGTCGGAGTCGTCGGAGTGCAGCAGTGCGCCGAGCACCGGGTGGTCGCGCAGCCGGACGGCGATCTCCACGACCCGGTCGACGAGGGTCTCCCGGTCGTGGACGTCCAGCCCGGCGCCCTCCAGGGTGGTCATGATCTCCCGGGTGAGCAGTGCGCCGATCACCGCCCGGACGTCGGGCCAGCGGCGGTAGACGGTCGGGCGGCTGACCCCGGCGCGGCGGGCGATCTCGGCCAGCTGGGTGCGGCGCACGCCGAGGTGGACGATCAGGTCGGCGGCGGCGTCCAGGATCGCGTCGTCGGTGCTGCGCTCCCCGGCGGCCGGGGGCTGAGGCTCGGCGTTACTACTTGACATGATGTGTGAAACTGTAACGCATGGCACCTGAAACGCAAGCGGGACCGGCCGGCGCCGCACTTCCGCTCCCCCCGATGAAGTGGGACGCCTGGGGCGACCCGGCCCTGGCCAAGGAGCTGTCCGCCGACATCAAGGGACTGCTCGCCGCGGCCCTCGGGGTGACCGGCGATGCCACCCCCGGGCCGAGCGCCGACGAGGTCGTGCTGCGCCCGTCCCGGCTCTCCGCCGAAGCCCTCGCCGCCCTGGCCGCCGCCGTCGGCGAGGCCAACGTCAGCGCCGCCGACGCCGACCGGCTGCCGCGCGCCGGCGGCAAGTCCACCCCGGACCTGCTGCGCCGCCGCAGCCGCGAGGCGCAGGACGCGCCCGACGCGGTCGTGCTGCCCGGCGACGAGCAGGAGGTCGCCGCCGTCCTCGCGGTGTGCGCCGAACTCCGCATCGCCGTCGTCCCGTTCGGCGGCGGCACCAGCGTGGTCGGCGGCCTCGACCCCGAGCGCGGCGGCCTCGACGCCGTCGTCTCGCTCGACCTGCGCCGCTTCGACCGGCTGCTCGACCTGGACGAGACCTCCGGCGAGGCCGTCCTCGGCGCGGGCCTCACCGGCCCGGCCGCGGAGGCGCTGCTCGCCGAACGCGGCTGGGAGCTCGGTCACTACCCGCAGAGCTTCCGCTACGCCACCATCGGCGGCTTCGCGGCCACCCGCTCCTCCGGCCAGGACTCCGCCGGGTACGGACGCTTCGACGAGATGGTGCGCGGCCTGCGCGTCGTCACCCCCGCCGGCGTGCTCGACCTCGGCCGCGCCCCCGCCTCCGCCGCAGGCCCCGACCTGCGCCAGCTCTTCCTCGGCTCCGAGGGCACCCTCGGCGTGATCACCGCCGTCCGGCTGCGGGTTCACCCGCTGCCCGCCGTCAAGGCGTACGAGGCGTGGAGCTTCCCCGACTTCGCCACCGGGGCGGCCGCGCTGCGCGCCGTCGAGCAGCAGGGCACCGGCCCGACCGTGATCCGGCTCTCCGACGAGGCCGAGACCATGATCAACCTGGCGATGACCGAGCAGATCGGCGGCGCCCCGGCGGTCAGCGGCTGCCTGGCCGTCACCGTCTTCGAGGGCAGCGCCACCCAGGTCGCCGCCCGGCAGCAGCTCACCCGCGACGCCCTGCTCGCCGCCGGCGGCACCTCGCTCGGCGAGGCCCCGGCCCGGGCCTGGGAGCACGGCCGGTTCAACGCCCCCTACCTGCGCGACTCCCTGCTCAGCGCGGGCGCGCTGTGCGAGACCCTGGAGACCGCGACGAGCTGGAGCCGGCTGCCGGCCCTGCGCACCGCCGTCACCGAGGCGCTCACCGGGGCCCTGCCCGGCGCCCTCGTGCTCTGCCACATCTCGCACGTCTACCCGACCGGCGCCTCGCTCTACTTCACCGTCGTCGCCGCGCTCGGCGAGGAGCCGCTGACCCGCTGGGGCGTCGCCAAGCGCGCCGCCGGGGACGCCATCATCGGCGCGGGCGGCACCATCAGCCACCACCACGCCGTCGGCGCCGACCACCGGCCCTGGATGACCGAGGAGGTCGGCGATCTCGGCGTGCGCATCCTGCGCGCCGTCAAGGCCGAACTCGACCCGGCGGGCATCCTCAACCCGGGCAAGTTGATCCCGTGAACGGGGTGAGAACCGTCCGCAGGGTCGCCGTTCTCACCAACCCGGCGGCGGGCGTCGGCCATGCCGAGCCCGCCGCCCACCGGGCCACCGCCCGGCTGCGGGCCCTCGGCGTCGAGGTCGAGCCGCACGCCGGGCGCTCCCCCGAGGACGCCGTCCGCCTCGCCCGCGAGGCGGCGGCCGACGGGGTGGACGCGGTGGCCGTGGTCGGCGGCGACGGCATGATCAACCTCGCCCTCCAGGCCCTGGCCGGCACCCCCGTGCCACTCGGCGTGATACCCGCCGGCACCGGCAACGACCACGCCCGTGAGTACGGGCTGCCGCTCGGCGCCCCCGAAGCCGCCGCCGACGTCATCGCCGCCGGGCGCACCCGCGGCATCGACCTCGGCCGGGTCACCGGCCCGGACGGCGCCGTCCGCTGGTACGGCTCCGTCCTCGCCACCGGCTTCGACTCGCTCGTCAGCGACCGCGCCAACCGGCTGCGCTGGCCGCGCGGCCGGATGCGCTACAACCTCGCCATCGCCGTCGAGTTCGCCAACCTGCGCCCGCTGCCGTTCCGGATCACCCTCGCCGACGGCACCGTCATCGAACGCGACCTGACGCTGGCCGCCGTAGGCAACACCCGCAGCTACGGCGGCGGCATGCTGATCTGCCCCGCCGCCCTGCCCGACGACGGGCTGCTCGACGTCACCCTCGTCGACGCCATGCCGCGGCTGCGCATCGCCCGCTTCTTCCCGACGCTCTTCAAGGGCACCCACATCAGCCACCCGGAGGTCACCACGCTGCGCACCGAGTCCCTGCGGATCGAGTCGCCCGGCATCACCGCCTACGCCGACGGGGAGTTCATCACCTCGCTCCCGGTGGACGTCGCGGTGGCGAAGGACGCCCTGCGGGTGCTGGTGCCGTGAGCCGGTGACCGGCGCCGCCCGACGGCGGCCGGGTCGGCGAACGACGCACGGCGAACGGCGAACGGCGGAGGGTCCGCGCACTCCGGTGAGTGCGCGGAGCCCCGGTACCGCCAGTGGGTCAGGTTCTGCTGGTTGGTGAACGCCCGGCCGGCGACGGACAGGACGCCGCGGGAGTCCAGCGCGGCGATGATCTTCTTCGATCTTCTTCACGCCGCCCTGGTGGGTCGGAACCGGGTGCTCCGACAGCGGACGGTCGGGTAGCCTGCGGGCATGTCGAGCCCTGAGGCATCCAAGGTGGGGGCTTTCGGTCACACGCCGTCAGCCCCCTGAAACCCGCCACCCCCGAACCGAACCACCGAGTTCCGGTCCGGGCGAGCGCCACGTCCGCGCCGTCCGGGGGCTGAGCGTGCGGTGACGAGACGTCCGTTCCTCGTTCCCACCGCCCTCCTCGGAGCCTCTCCATGCCTCTTCCGCTCTACCTGCTCGCCCTGGCGGTGTTCGCCATGGGCACCTCGGAGTTCATGCTCGCCGGGCTGTTGCCCGACCTCGCCGCCGACCTCGGCGTCCCCGTCGGCACCGCCGGCGGGCTGACCTCGGCCTTCGCGGTCGGGATGGCGGTCGGCGCGCCCCTGATGGCCGTGCTCGTCCGCAACCGGTCGGGTCGCGGCAGCCTGCTCGGGTTCGTCCTGGCCTTCGCGGCGGCACACGCCGTCGGGGCGCTCACCGCGAGCTTCCCGGTGCTGTTCGCCACCCGGGTGGTGGCCGCGCTCGCCAACGCCGGGTTCCTGGCGGTGGCCCTGACCACCGTCGCCGCGCTGGTCCCGGCGGACCGCAAGGGGCGGGCGATCGCCGTGCTGCTGTCGGGAACGACGGTGGCGACGGTGGCCGGCGTCCCCGGCGGGGCGGCGCTGGGCGCGCTGTTCGGGTGGCGGGCCACGTTCTGGGCCGTCACCCTGCTCTGCCTTCCGGCCGCCGCCGGCATCGCCGCGTACCTTCCGCCGACGGTCACTTCGGCACCCCTGATCCCGACCCCGAGCGCGCCCCCGGCCCTCGCGCTGCGCACGGAGCTCGCCGAGCTGCGCCGCCCGCGGCTGCGACGCGCGATGCTGGTCGCCGCGCTGGTGAACGCGGCGACCTTCGGCTGTTTCACCTTCCTCGCTCCCGTGGTGACCGGCCCCGCCGGACTGGGCGAGCCGTGGGTGCCGGTCGCCCTGGTGCTGTTCGGCGCCGGGTCGTTCGCCGGGGTCACCGTCGCCGGACGGCTCGCGGACCGGCACCCCGGCCGGCTCCTCGCCGTCGGCGGCCCGCTGCTGCTCGCGGGCTGGCCCGTGCTCGCCGTCCTGGCGGACGTACCCGGCGCGCTGCTGCCGCTGGTGTTCCTGCTGGGCGCGCTGTCCTTCGCGGTCGGCGGCACGCTGATCACGCGGGTGCTGTACGAGGCGGCCGACGCCCCCACCCTGGCGGGCGCCTACGCCACCGCCGCGCTCAACCTCGGGGCCACCGCCGGCCCGCTGCTCGCCGCCGCGACCCTCGGCACCGCGGCCGGCGGCCTCGGGCCGTACTACGCCGCCGGCCTGCTGGTCGCCACGGCGCTGCTGGTCGCGACGGCACGGCCGCCGGTCGGCTGAGGAGCCGCAGTCCGGCGGCGCCGGAACGCGAGTGCCGCGGGGCACGGCACGCCCTGTGGCACTCCGGCGGCCGGGGCGGCCCAGGTCCCGCTCACCGCGCGGCAGCGGCAGCGCGGCCTCCTCGTCGTCGTGCCCGAGGTGGAAGCCGGCCAGTCCGCGCCAGACGGCAGGACCGGTGAAGCCCATCCGGCGGTCGTGGTACCAACTGATCGGACGTCACGATCAGCCCGAATAGGGCCCGTTGGCTCTTCCGGTGGTTTCGTCTGCCACCCACTCGGGCCGTCGCCCTCGCCCGAACGAGGGGTGCGCCCGAGTCGTCCTCGAGCGCACCCCTCTCACCGCGTCCCGCTTCCGCTCCGCCGCTACTGGCGTGCCGTGCCCAGCGTCGCCGGCCGGGTCCGCAGCAGCGCCCGGACCGGCACCCCGGTCGCCGCGAGGCAGAGCAGCACGGCTCCGGCGGCCAGCGGCAGGGCGAGCATCGGCGGCACGTACGGGGCGGAGTTGGCGACGCCCCGGGTGACCGGCACCAGGGTGATCCCGGCGATCGCCGCGCCGACCGCCAGCCCGGCCGAGGCGACCAGCAGCGCCTCCCAGCGCATCATGCCGCGCACCTGGCGCCGGGTGGTGCCGGCCAGTCGCAGCAGCGCGACCTCACGGCGCCGGTCCAGCACCGTCATCACCAGGGTGTTCGCGGCGCTGACGGCGGCGAACCCGCCGAGCACGGCGGCCATCACGGTGTTGGCCCAGCCGCTGAGCTCCAGGCCCCTGTCGGCCTGGGCGACGAAACCGGCCCGGTCGGTCACGGTGACCCCGGTCAGGGCGCCCAGTCCGGCGGTCACCGCCGCGGGGTCGGCGCCCGGCGCGTCGGCGACCAGCACCTGGCTGTCGTACCCGGTGGTGACGTGCGTGGCCACCGCGGCCCGGGGCAGCAGCGCCTGGCCGACGCCGAGCCCACGGTCGTACACCGCCACCACGGCGGGCCGCACGGCGGTGCCGTCGCCGAGCCAGAGCTTCACCCGGTCGCCGACCCCGGCGCCGAACGCGTCGGCCATGGTGGCGCTCAGCGCGATGGTGTCGGGGGCGCGGCCGAGGTCGGCGAGCGAGCCGCTGCGCACGCCCAGGTCGAGCACCTTCGGCAGCCGGGCCGGGTCGCCGTCGACGCCGAGCACGGGGGCGGAGCCCGGCTGGCCGAGGTTCTCGAAGACGACTCCGGTGCGCAGCACGCCGACGGCGGTGTCCACGCCGGGCACCCGGGCGGCCCGCTCGGCCGTCCCGGCGGGCAGGCCGGGGCCGGTGGAGGCGATCACGTGGTCGGCGGTGACACCGGCCCGGACGTTCTCGCCGGTGGTGTGGCGCACGGTGCTCTGGAGGATCAGCAGGGTGCCGCAGAAGGCGGTGACCAGCACGATCGGGGTGATCGCGGAGGCCAGCCGGCGGGCGTTGGCGCGGGTGTTGTCGGCGGCCAGCGAGCCGGGCGCGCCGCCGGCGCGCAGCGGGGCGCCGAGCACCACGGCGGCGGCGCGGGCCAGCCAGGGGCCGAGCAGGGCGACGGCCAGCATGAAGCACATCACCACGCCGATCGCGGTCTGGGCGGCCTTGGCGCCGTCCAGGGAGGTGGCGACGGCGGCAGCCGCGACGCCACCGGCGACGAAGACCAGCCCGAGGACGGTGCGCACCCGGCCCGGGCGGGGCGGCTCGGCGGCGGCCTCGCCGAGCGCCTGGGCGGCCCGCATCCGAGACGGCCGGCGGGCGGCCAGGAAGCCGGCGGTCAGCGCGGCGAGGGTGCAGACCAGGACGGCGGCGAGCACCGGCAGCGGACCGACGTCCAGGCGGACGTCCGCGGGGACGGCGCCGCGCTCGACCAGCTGGCCGAACCACCAGCGGGCGAGGGCGAGTCCGGGCAGGACGCCGAGGACCGCTGCGAGCGGTGCGACCAGCATCGCCTCGGCGGCGATGGTGCGGCGGATCTGGCGCGGGGTGGCGCCGATGGCGCGCAGCAGGGCGAACTCGCGGGCGCGCTGGCCGGTGGCGAGGGCGACGGTGCTCATCACCACGAAGACCGCGGTCATGGTGGCGTAGCCGCCGAAGGTGCCGCCGAGCGCGATCAGCATGGTGCGGGCGTCGCCGAGGGCGGGGTGCTCGACGGCGCTCCGGTCGTGCCCGGTGAAGGTCCTGGCGTCGCCGCCGACGGCCTGGCGGACCTGCGCGGCGAGCGCGGCGGTGGTGACGCCCTCGCGGGGCTGTACGGCGACGGCGTCGATCCGGCCGGGGTGGCCGGAGAGGCGGTCGGCGGTGGCGTCGGCGAACCAGGCGGTGGGGCCGGCCTGCTGGGCGGCGGCCAGGCCGGAGACCCGGTAGTCCGCGGTGCCGCCGGGCGCGGTGAGCGTGAGGCTCGCGCCGGGCACGAGATGGGCGGCGTGCGCCGTGTCGGCGTCCAACACCACCTCGTTCGCGCCGGGGGCGCGGCCCTCGACCAGCTTGTCGCCCGGCCCGGCGATGCCGAGCGCGGCGAAGCCCCGGCCGGTCAGGGCCGGCGCCCGGTCGGTGGCGGGCAGCGGGAAGGCGGTGTCCGGGCGGGCGGCCGCGACCCCGGGCAGGGCGGCCAGCCGGGCGACCAGCGCGGCGTCCGTCCGGGCCCGCTCCGGGACGGCCTGCCCCTCGGTCTCGGTGTCCTCGCCGATCTTCCGCTGGAACTTCACGGTCTGCTCGGCCGCGACCACCACCGGGGCGGCCGCGTACCGGGTCGGCGCGAGGCTCGCGGTCAGGCCGGTCTGCAACAGCACTCCGCAGGCGACCACCACGGCGGCGCCCAGCAGCAGGGCGACCAGGGTGCCCGCGAAGGACGCGGGCCGGAAGCGCACCGAGGCGCGCGCGAGTCCGTTCGTCATGCCGCCGCTCCCACCGGGCGGGCGGTCAGCGCGACCATCCGGTCCGCGACGGCCTGCGGGGTCGGGTGCGGCAGGTCGTCGACGATCGCGCCGCCGGCCAGGAACAGCGCCCGGTCGGCGAAGGAGGCCGCCACCGGGTCGTGGGTCACCATCACCACCGTCGCGCCGAGCGAGTCCACGGCCTGCCGCAGCAGGGACAGCACCTCGTGCGCGGTCCGGGTGTCCAGCGCGCCGGTCGGCTCGTCGGCGAACACCACGTCCGGGCGGGTGATCAGCGCGCGGGCGATCGCCACCCGCTGCTGCTGGCCGCCGGAGAGCTGGCCGGGCCGCCGCCCGGCGTGCTCGCCGAGGCCCACCCGTGCCAGCAGCTCCCGCGCCCGGGCGCGGTCCTGGCGCTCCCCGGCGAGGCGCTGCGGGAGCAGCACGTTCTGCTCGACGGTCAGCGAGGGCAGCAGGTTGAAGGACTGGAAGACGAAGCCGATCCGGCTGCGGCGCAGCTTGGTCAGCCGGTTCTCGCCGAGCGCGGTGATGTCCTCGCCGCCCAGCAGGACCTGCCCGGCGTCCGGGCGGTCCAGGCCCGCCGCGCACTGGAGGAAGGTGGACTTGCCGGAGCCGGACGGGCCCATCACCGCGGTGAAGCTTCCGTGGGCGAGCGCCAGGTCGACGCCGCGCAGCGCCTGCACCGTCTCCTCGCCGCGCCCGTAGGCGCGGCGCACCCCGCGCAGCTCGATCGCGGGGGCCGCCTGCGGGGCCGGGGCGTACGGGGCGCCGCCGAACCGGTCCGCGGTGTGGCCGTGGCCGTGGCCGTACCGGTCCGTTCCGAACTCGTCGGTCCTGCGGTGGTCTTGGCGGCGTGCCATGGGTGGGCCTTCCTTCGGTTCTGCGTCGCTCGTCGTCAACGCGCTCAAACCTAGGAAGCGCGGGCTCCGCGGACCATGCAGGCCACCGGCGGACCTGAGGTGGGGTTATCCCCCCACCCGTTCGCCGGGAATCCCCAGGTAGGAGGCTCGCAGCTCGGCGAGCACCGGGTGCGCGGGGTCGAAGGCGGTGCCGTCCACGGCCGCCAGCGGACGCACCCCGGCGCCCGCGTTGACCGCGAAGGCGGCGGTGAAGCGGGCCAGCGCGTCGGCGGGCAGCTGCGCGCGGGACTGCGGGCCGCGGTACGCGGCGGACAGCAGGGCCTCGGTGACGCCGGGCAGGCTGGGGCCCTGCGGCCAGACCAGCTCGTCCCCGGCCAGGAAGCCGACGTTCCAGGTCGCGCCCTCGACCACCAGGCCGCCCTCGTCGACCAGCAACACGTCGTCGAAGCCCGCCAGTTGGGCCTGCCGGCGGTGGTGCACCAGGCCGAACAGGCCGACGTGCTTCACCTCCGGCAGCTCCCGCCGGTAGGGGGTGGTGCGGACCCGCAGCGGGGCGGGGTCGGACGTCGCGGCCGGGCGGGTGGTCACCAGCAGGGCGGGTGCGGCCGGGGCGGCGGGGCGCTCCAGGCCGAGCGCCGGGTCGTACACGGTGACGCGGACGATCACCGGCGCGCCGTCGGCCGGCAGCACCGCACCGATCCGCTCCCGCACGACCGCCCGGTCCAGTTCGGTGCCGAACAGCAGCCGGCAGTCCCGGACCAGCCGGTCCAGGTGCAGCGCCAGACCGCGCACCCGGCCCGCCTCGGCGCGCAGGGTGGTGAAGTGCCCGTAGTTGAGCAGCCCCAGCGCGGCCAGCCGCGCCGGGTCGGCGGGGGCGCCGTCGATCTCGATCTCAGCCATCCCCCGAGTCTGCCAGCCGCGAGGAAACCGGCGGGACCTGCTCCGGCGCCGCCCGCCCGGGCGAGGCCTGCTCCGGCAGCGGGGGCTCCGGGAGACGGGATTCCGGCAGCGGGGACTCCGGCAGCGGCACCGGGCGGTACGGGCTCGCCACCGGCCGTCCCGCCGCCCTGGCCAACCGTTCGAACTCCTCGATCCGGTACGCCAGGCCCTCCGGCTCCCCGGCGTCCGACCAGCGCCACGCCTCCGCCCACCACTGCGGGCCGCGCACCAGCGGCCGGCCGGCCAGCGCCAGGTACAGGGCGAGCGTGGAGCGGGCGTACTCGTGCACCCAGCCGTCGCAGCCCCGGTAGTCCGCCGTCTCGTCCAGCCGCAGCCAGCGGCCCTCCTGCCCGGCGGCCAGTATCGGCACCCAGCCGCGCAGCCGGTCCTCGACCAGCAGGAGCAGCCGGCCGTCCTCCTCCCGCACGCGGTGCGCGGGGAGTTGGGGCATCCGGGCGAAGGACAGCGAGCGCTTCCAGCCCACCACCCACAGGCCCCGGCGCAGGTAGTAGCGGACCGCCGGCTGCCAGGCCCAGTGCGCCTCCAGCCGGAACCCGGGCAGGCCCTCGGCGGTGGCCGCCGCGTACACCTCGTCCAGCGCGGCGGCGGCCAGGCCGCGGCCGCGCGCCTCCGGGGTCACGTAGAGGGAGGAGACGGCGAGCTGGCTCGGGCCCTTCGTCCAGTTGTCCACCGCGACGGTACCGACGACCGTGCCGCCGTCGCCCTGGATCCAGTAGCGGCGCCGGTACAGCTCGCCGCCGGGCCACTCCCGCCCGCTCTCCCCCAGCCGCTCCCGCCACCCGCGTTCCGCCTGCGGCGCCAGCCCGTCCGGGTCCACCAGCTCGCCCAGCCCGCCCTCCACCAGGGACGCCAAGTCCCAGAGCGCGAACCGCCGTTCCTCCCCCGGACCGGCCGCCCGCAGCCGCGGCCCCGCCGCCAGCCGGTCCTGCGCCCGCTCCACCGCCGCATCCCACGACCTCAGCACACGGCGAGGATAGCGGGCCCGTCGGGACGATCAGTAATCCACCTGCCACCGAACGTCAGTGCGGGCCGGGGGCGTTCGGCTCCCGGGCCGGACGGACCGGCTCGCCGCCCGCGGCAGTGGGCCGGTGCCGCGGACACGTGCGGCGCCCGGGCGGAGGTAGGGGAAACCCGACCACGGGACTCGACTTGACCCTGCTGACCCCGCCGGCCTGCGGCGATGCAATGAAGGGGTGACGAAACGGGCGTGGTGGTGGTGCGGTGGATGGCTGGCCGCGGCGGGGTGGGCGGGGGCGTTCCCGCTGGTGTCCGGGCTCGGGCCGCACCGGAGTTGGGGGGCCTGGGCGGCCGGTGGGTACCTGCTCGCGGCGCTGGTCGTGGCGACGGCACGGCGGCGCGGGCCCGAGCTGTCGGTGGCCGTCGCGGCCGTCGGGGCGGTGCTGGTGCCGCTGCTCGTGCTGCTGTCGACCGGGCAGGGGCAGAGCGAGGTCGGGGTGATCGAGCGCTCCGGGTCACTGCTGCTGCACACCGGCACGCCGTACCGGGCCGACCCGCAGGCCGTCGAGGAGTACGACCCGTACCTCCCGGGGATGGCCCTGCTGGGCCTGCCCCGGGCGCTGCTGGGCGGTTCGCCGCTGGGTGACGCCCGGCTCTGGTGCGCGGCGGTCTTCCTGGTCTGCGTGCTGCGGACGGTGCCCGCCGGGCGCCGGCTCGGCGCCGCCGCGCTCACCGCCTCGCCGGTGGTCGCGCTGCCGCTCTGCGTCAGCGGGGTCGACCTGCCGCTCATCGGCCTGTGCCGGCTCGCCCTGGTCCGCGCCGCCGAACGGCGGCCGGTGGCGGCCGGGTCGGCGCTGGCCGCCGCCTGTTCGCTGAAGTGGACGGCCTGGCCGGCGCTCGCCGTGATGGCGGCCCTGTTGGCGGCCGCCGCCGGGCGGCGCGCGGCGCTGCGCGGGACGGCCGTCGCGGTGGGGGCGGCGGCGGTGGCGGTGCTGCCGGTGGCGCTGCGCGCGCCCGGGCCGCTGGTGGAGCAGGTGTTCGCCTTCCCCACCGGTCGCGGCCGGCTGGCGACCCCGGCCGCCAGCCCGCTGCCCGGGCGGCTGCTCGCCGATCTCGGCCCGGTGGGCTGGTACGCCGCCGTCGGCCTGCTGCTGCTCGCCGGGCTCGCCGTCGGGGCCTCACTGCTCACCCGCCCGCCCCGCACCGCGGCCGCCGCGGCGCACCGGCTGGCCCTGGGGCTGTCGGCGGCCTTCCTGCTGGCGCCCGCCGGGCGGTTCGGCTACCTCGCGCTGCCGCTCGTCCTCGTCCTGCTCTCCTCCTCGTCCTCCGTTCCGAAAGGCCTGCCATGGGCACCACCCTCGTCGTCACCAACGACTTCCCGCCGCGCCAGGGCGGCATCGAGACCTTCGTCCGGGCGATGGCCGACCGCGTCCCCGGTCACGACGTCGTGGTCTACACCTCGGCCGAACCGGGCGCCGAGCGCCACGACGCCGCTCTCCCCTACCCGGTGATCCGCGACCGCGCCCGCGTGCTGCTGCCGACCCCGCGGGCCACCCGGCGGGCCGCGGAGATCGCCCGCGCCCACGGCTGCGACCGGGTCTGGTTCGGCGCCGCGGCCCCGCTCGCCGCGATGGCGCCCGACCTACGGCGGCTGGCCCCGGGCATCCGCCGCACCGTCGCCACCACCCACGGCCACGAGATCTGGTGGGCCCGCACCCCGGGCGCCCGCGGCCTGCTGCGCCGGATCGGCCGCGGTACGGACGTGGTGACCTACCTCGGCGCCTACACCCGGGCCCGGATCGCGCCCGCGCTCGGGCCGGACGCCCGGCTGACGCGCCTGGTGCCGGGGGTCGACCCGTCGGTGTTCCGGCCCACCGGCGCCGGGAGCCCGGCGACCGCACCGGTGGTCCTCTGCGTGGCGCGACTGGTCCCGCGCAAGGGCCAGGACGCGCTGATCCGGGCGCTGCCCGCGGTCCGCCGGGCCGTGCCCGGGACCACCCTGGTGCTGGTCGGCCGGGGCCCGGACGAGGGCCGGCTGCGGGGCCTCGCCCGCCGGCTCACCGAGCCGGGCAGCGTGGTGTTCACCGGCGGCCTCGACCATGCCGCGACCGCCGTCCACTACGCCGGGGCGGACGTCTTCGCGATGCCGTGCCGCACCCGCCGGCTGGGCCTGGAGGCCGAGGGCCTGGGCATCGTCTTCCTGGAGGCGGCGGCCGCCGGCCTCCCGGTGGTGGCCGGCCGCTCCGGCGGCGCCCCGGACACCGTCCTGGACGGTGTCACCGGCGCGGTGGTCGACGGCCGGGCCCCCGCCGAGGTGGCAGCCGCCCTGACCCGGATCCTGCTGGCCCCGCCCGCCGAGCGCGCCCGGATGGGGGCGGCGGGGCGGCGCTGGGCCGAGGAGCACTGGACCTGGGAGGCCTCGGCCCGGCGGCTCACCGACCTGCTCGACCCCGCCGTGCCCCTGCCGGAAGCGGCCGCTCAGGACACCCCGGCCACTGCGGGCAGCGCCCCGGCCGCTCCGGACGCCCCGGCCACTGCGGGCGGCGCTCCGGCCGCGCACGTCACTCCGGCTGCCCCCGCAGGTGCCTGACCAGGCGGGCGATCGCCGGGGCCCCGCCGTTGGCGTGGACCGCCGTCACCCAGTTCCGCGCCTGGCCGGCCAGGTCGTCCCGGCTCGGGCAGGAGAAGCTGAACAGCCAGACGTGGGCGGACAGATCACGCTCCGGCAGTGCCCGCCACTCCTCGCCGCCGGCCTGCGTCAGCATGTCCTGGCAGGCCGTCAGCGCCTGGTCGCCGTCCCCGGCCCACTCCTGGCGCAGCCACAGCAGGAAGTTCGCCTGGGCCGTCGTGGTGTCGTCCTTGGTCGCCTCGCCCTTGAGCAGTCGGTTGACGATCGCGCTCTGGGGTTCCCGTGTCCTTGCCATGACGCCATCGTTCCGGCACCGCGACCGCCCTGACAAGGGGGTGGTCCGTCATCCGGCGGGCCGGTCGCTCACTCCCCGCGCAGGTGGGCCAGCACCGCGAGCACCCGCCGGTTGCCCTCCGTCGGATCCAGGTCCAGCTTCATGAAGATGTTCCCGCAGTGCTTCACCACCGAGGCCTCGGTGATGCTCAACCGGCCCGCCACGGCCTGGTTGTTGAGGCCTTCGGCGATCAGCGCGAGCACCTCGCGCTCGCGCGGGGTGAGACGGGCGAGCGGGCGGTCGGCGCACTGGCCGCGCAACAGCACCCGGACCACCTCGGGGTCGATCACCGTCTCCCCTCCGGCGACCCGCCGCAGCGCGTCCAGGAACTCCGCGACGTCGCCGACCCGGTCCTTCAACAGGTAGCCCAGACCGGCCGGTTGGACACCGGCGGCGGCGAGCAGCCGGGTCGCGTACGGGGTGGCCACGTACTGGGAGAGGACCAGGACGGGCAGGCCCGGGTGGCGCTCGCGCAGGGCGAGGGCGGCGCGCAGGCCCTCGTCGGTGTGGTCGGGGGGCATCCGGACGTCGGTGAGCACGATGTCGGGACGGTCGGCGTCGACGGCCGCCGCCAGCGCCCGGGCGTCGCCGACGGCGGCGGTCACCACGTGGCCGCCGAGGGCGAGGAGTTCGACCAGTCCGGCGCGCAGCAGCACCGCATCCTCGGCGATCACGACCCGGAGCACGGCACCTCCAACCGCAGCGTCGTCGGGCCGCCCGTCGGGCTCGTCACCATCAGCCGTCCTCTCAGCAGTGCCACCCGGTCGGCGAGCCCCGCCAGCCCGGCCCCGGCGGCCGGGTCGGCCCCGCCGCGGCCGTCGTCGGTCACCTGGACGACCAGCCGACCGTGCGAGACCCGCCCGTGGACGGTGATCGCGGTGGCACCGCTGTGCTTGGCGGCGTTGGTGAGCGCCTCGGTGACGGTGAAGTAGGCGGTGGTCTCCACGGGGGCGGGCAGCCGCTCCGGGAGCTCGATGTCGGTGGCCACCGGGATCGGGTGGCGCTGGGCGACCTCGTCCACGGCGGCGGCGAGCCCGTGGTCGGTGAGCACCTGCGGGTGGATGCCGCGCACCAGCCCGCGCAGCTGCTCCAGGGCCTGCCGGGCCTCGCCGCGCGCCCGGGTGACGAGTTCCGCCGCCCGGCCGTCCCGCTCGCGCAGCTCGTACTCGGCGAGCCCCAGGGTCATGCTCAGCGCGACCAGCTGCTGCTGCGCTCCGTCGTGCAGGTCGCGCTCGATCCGGCGCCGCTCGGCCTCGAAGGCATCGGCCAGCCGGGCACGGGAGCGGGTGAGTTCGAGCACCTGGCGGCCGAGGTCGTCCTCCCGGGGCCCGAGCAGGAAGCGGGCCAGGGCGACCTCGGCGGCGGTCAGCAGCGCACCGGCGTAGGCGCAGAGCAGCAGGCCGGCCAGCCCGGCGGCGGCGAACGGCAGGGCGGCGAGCGGCCCGTGGACGGTGTGCCCGGGGATCAGCATCACCGTCTCCGGCGCGAGCGCCCAGACCACCAGCGGGGAGAGCACGTACAGGCCGGAGAGCACCAGGAGGACGGTGAAGCCGAGCGCGGCGGCGGCCAGCACCGTCGAGGCGAGTACCGTGTGGGCGAGTTCGCGCCAGGTGGCGCGCTCGCGCAGCCGGGTGCGGATGCGGGCGCGACGGCCCGCCCCGGGCAGGCTTCGGTGCGGGTCGGGCAGCGGCACCGGCTCGACCAGCCGCAGCCGCCACCGGGCCGCGGTGGCGGCCGGGATGCCCGCGAGTGCCAGGGCGAGCAGCACCGGCAGCCCGATGCCGACCACCGACAGGCCCACGCCGAGCACCAGCAGCACCGCGAGGACCACCAGCTGCACCGGGCCGAGCAGGGCGCTGCCCAGCAGGTACGCCCAGCAGCGCGGCACCCGGCCGGTGAAGGGGAAGCGCAGCGGGTGCGCCCACAGCGCCTCGCGGACGGACGCCGGCCGCCGCTCCCCCTCGCTGCTCCCCTCGCTCACCCGGTCAACCCTAACGGAGCGTCGGACGGCCCTTCGGGGCTCCGCCCGGGGCCGCCGCCTGGGCCTCCGCCGGGGCCTGCGCCCGGGCTGCCTCCCGGGCTGCCCCCTGGGCCTCCGCCCGGGCCCGGCGCGGCCTGGTCAGCGCGACGGCCACGATCACCAGCGCGCCGCCGGCCAGGGCGTTCCAGCCCACCGGCTCGTGCAGGACGGCCGCGCCGAGCGCCGTCGACCAGAGCGGCATCGCGTACGTGACGGCGGAGGCCACGGTCGTCCCCGCACTGCGCACCAGCGCGATGTTGAGCAGGTACGCCAGACCGGTGCCGAGCACGCCGAGCACCAGCAGGGCGAGCGCGGCGCCGGCCCCGGGCCAGTGCGGGACGCCCGCGGCGAGCGGTGCGACCAGGGCCAGCTCGACGGCGGCACAGGTGATCTGGAGCACGGACAGAGCGGCCACCGACTCCGAGCGGCCGGACAGGAAGCGACGCAGATAGACGTAGCCGGCGCCGTAGCAGCAGGTGGCGGCCAGGCAGGCCAGCGCCCCGGTCGTCGCGCCGGCACCGAGGCCGTGCCAGACCCCGAGCAGGGTGAGCACGCCGAGGAAGCCGAGCCCGAGTCCGGCCAGCCGCCGGGCGCCCGGGCGGCGCTCCTCGGGGACGGTCAGCACCGCGAACAGCAGGGTGAACAGCGGGGTGGTCGCGTTCACCACCCCGGCGAGCAGCGAGCTGACCCTGGTCTCGCCGAACGGGAAGAGGGTGAACGGCACGGCGTTGAGCAGCACCGCCACCACCGCCGAGTGGCCCCACAGCGCCCGGTCGCGCGGGACCCGCTCGCCGCGCACCGCGAAGATCACCCACAGCGCGGCCGCGCCCAGCAGGCAGCGCCACAGAGCCACCCAGATCGGCGGCACCCCCGCGTCGACCGCCACCTTGATCAGGGCGAAGCTCGCGCCCCAGATCGCCGACAGGGCCACGAAGCCCGGCAGCCAGCGCCGCATCCCCACCACCTCCATGTCCGACTCCCGTGTCCGAGTCCGTGCCATCAGCTGGACAGAGACTGGCCCGGCGCCACACCATGAGTCCAACAAGTGGCACTGCACCGGCGATGAGGAAGTCTCATGACCTCGGACGTCAACCTGGCCCAGCTCAGGGCCCTGGTCGCGGTCGCCGACACCGGTGGCTTCGGCACGGCCGCCGACGAGTTGGGCATCAGCCAGTCCGCGGTCTCGCACGCCGTCGCCGCCCTGGAACGGGCCCTCGGCGCGCCCGTGCTGTGGCGCGGCAGCCCGTGCCGCGCCACCCCACTGGGCGAACAGGTCCTGCCGCACGCCCGGACGGCCGTCGCCTCGGCCGCCGCCGTCCGCGCGATCGCCGCCCGGCACTCCGGCGGCCTGACCGGCACCATACGGCTGGCGGCGCCGACCACCGTCTGCCAGGCACTGCTGCCCGGACTGCTGAAGGACTGGCGGGCGGCCCACCCGCAGCTGACCGTCCGGGTCTTCGAGGGCGAGGACGACGAGCTGCCGGCCTGGCTGGAGGCGGGGATGGTGGACGCCGCCGTACTGATGGACGTCGGCCGGCTGCCGCCCGGGGCGGTCGCGCTCGGCGCCGACTCCATGCACGTGCTGCTGCGCCGCGACCACCCGCTGGCTGGTGAACCGACCGTACACGTGGCCGAGTTGGAGGACGACGACTTCCTGCTCTCGGAGGGCGGCTGCGAGCGCCACGTCCGCGAGGCCTACCGACGGGCCGGGGTCCGCTTCACTCCGCGGCACCGCATCCGCGACCTGAACACCCTGATCGGCATGGTGCACGCGGGCCTCGGGGTGTCGGTGATGCCCGCGCTGGCGCTGACCATGCTCCCCGCCGACTGCGTGCTGATCCCGATCCGCCCCGCCGTCCACCGGACGCTGACGCTCACCGGGCCGAGCGGCCGCCCGTGGTCCCCGGCGGTCAGCGGTCTGCTGGCGGGCGTGGGCGCGGACCTCGTCGGCAGGATCTGAGCGAGCCCGCCGCCAGGGCCTGACCGAGCCCCGCCGCCAGGGCCTGAGCTGCCGCAACGGCTCCCCCACCGGTCGGGTGGATTCACCGGCGGCTGACGGGGCGCCCGGCGAGGGGGCGAGCGGTGGGGTGGAGGAGCTGTGGGGTGGCGGAGCGGTGGGGTGGAATGCGCTGATCCACGCCGTTTCGGCGCCCACGGCCGTTGCCGTCGCCGCTGGACGGGGAACGAGGTGCCGGGCGCCGGCGGCCAGTGCGGCGTCCGGGCCGACGACGGGCCCTGCGACGGAACGACCGCCGGTGGGGCGGGGCCCGGGCCCCGCCCCACCGGCAGGACGCGGGGCGTCACTCGCCCGCGAACTGCTCCCGCAGGTCCGCCAGGATCTCCGCGGCCTCCGACAGACCGGCCGCCTCGCAGCGCGCGATGCCGGCCGTCAGCCGGGCCACCGCCGCGTCGGTGCGGCCGAGGTCACTGCCCTCGATCAGCGCGGCCAGCCGGACGGCCTCCGCCCGTGGCGACTCGGCCTGCCCGCCACCCGCCTCGTACTCCGGGATGGCCCGCTCGACCTCGGCCAGCGCCTCCTCGTGCCGCCCGGCGACGGCCAGCGCGCGTGCCCGCTCGTAGTGCGAACCACCGCGCAGGTACCAGGAGTTGTACTCCATGCCGGCCCGTTCGGCGGCCTCGCCGAGCGCGTCCGCCTCGGCCAGCAGGGCGAGCGCGGCCGGCAGCCCCTCCGCGCCCTTCGCCCGCGTCGTCAGCCGCACCAACTCCCGGAGGGTGGCGGCCAGTTGGTCCACCTGGGGGGCCTTGCCGTGAGCCTCGCGGGCCCGGGCCAGTGCCGCGTCGGCGGCGTCCCAGCGCTCGGCCCGGGCGAGCGCCACGGTGGCCTCGCAGGCGACCATGGTGTGGGTCTCCTGCTCCTCCCAGCCGGCCACCTGGTCGGCCAGCCGCAGGTACTCCTCGGCGGCGTCCCGGTACTCCTCCAGCTCGGACAGGCCCCGGGCGAGGTCCAGCCGGGCCTGGGCGAGCATCCGGCCGTCCAGCCGGGCCGCCGACGCGTCCAGCAGCACCGACTCCAGCACGGCCACCGCGTCCGCCGCCCGGCCGGTGTCGCGCAGCACGTCGGCCAGCTGCAGGCGCACCTGGGCGGCCTCCTCGACCGCCTCGGCGCCCTTGCGGTCGTAGCGCGCGGCCGCCTCCGACAGCGCGCGGACCGCGCCGCCGAGGTCGCCCACCCGGAGGCAGGAGTGACCGAGCATCATGTACGTCGGCGCGAACGGGTAGGAGTCGTCGCCCCAGCGGACGGCCTCGGCCAGCGCCCGGTGGAACACCTCGACCGCCTGGCCGGGCTCGTCGCCCTGCAGCAGCACCTGGCCCAACAGGCCGAGCACCCGCGGGGTGTGCCAGGGCAGCTCGGCGGCGTCCAACTGAGCGAGCACCTCCCGCAGTTCGGTCTCCGCCTCGGCCAGCCGGCCCGCCCGGGCGGCGGCGTCCGCGGTGTACTGCCGGGAGGTGGCGGCCCGCCGCTCGGAGCCGAGCTCCACGGCCGCCCGCCGGTACGCCCCGACGGCCGCCTCGAAGCGCTCGGCCACCTCGGCAACGGGCTCGGGCAGCGTCTCGACCAGGTCGTGGTGGGCGGCGTAGGCGCGGGTCTGCAGCACGATCAGGTAGTCGTCGTCGGTCAGTTCGCCGTGGGCGCGCAGCTCCTCGGCCCGGACGAGCGCCGCGTCGAGCGCCGCCCAGTCGGGCCTCCGGGCGCCGCTGCCCTCCCCGTCACCATTGCCGCCTCCTTCGCCGTCACCCTTGACGTCGCCGTCGCCGTCGCTCTCGTCCAGGTCCGCGATCAGGGTCCGGGTGCGGCACATCAGCGCCGACCCGGCCAGCCCCGCCTCCTCGAACAGGTCGGCGGCCGCCAACAGTCCGGCCTTGCCCTCGGCGTACGCGTCGCGCTGGAGCGCCTCGTGGGCGCGCTGCTCGGCGAGTTCGGCGCGCAGTCGCTCGGGACCGCCCAGCTCGGCGCTCTCCGGATGGACGAAGTCCGCGGCCTCGACGCGCTCGGCGACCCGCTTCCACAGCCGGTCGGAGTCCGGGTGGCCGAGCACCTCCAGCTCGCGGGCGCGCAGCACCAGGGCGGTGAAGTCCTCCGGCTCCGGCTCGACCTCCCGGCGCGGCGCGGGGGCGACGGCCGGGGCGGCGGACAGCCCGGGCGCCGCGGCGGCCCGCACGCCCAGCGCCAGCGGCTCGGCGAGCAGCGGCTCGGCGGCCAGCCGGGCGCGCCGCCCGGCGCCGACCGCGTCGGTGCCGTTGCGGGCGTCGAAGCGGGCGGCCAGGGCGCCGGCCTCGGTGCGCACGTGGGCGAGCAGGGAGTCCACCGTCCAGGTGGTGCCGGCCGGCCCGCTGACCGCCAGGTCGCCGTGGCCGGTCCGGGCGAGCCGGCCGAGCAGCACCTCGACGCCGGTCAGGAAGTCCAGCAGGGCCGCCGGGTCCCCCGTGACGGCGAACAGGCCGCGGTTCTCGGCGAGCAGTTCCAGGCCGCGCGGCTCGTTGCCGGACAGCGCGCAGAACTCGATGTGCAGGCCGAGGGCGCTCAGCATCGAGGCCTTGCCGCGGGAGTTGCGGTAGCCGGCGAGGTGGCCGGAGACGGCCTCGTCCAGCCGGCCCTGGCGCAGCTGGGCGAGCAGCGCGGTGGCCTGGCTGAGGTGGGGCTCCTGCTCGCAGCCGCTGCGGCCGTCCAGCACCGGGGCGAGCACCTCCAGCGCCCGGGCGTCGTCCCCGGCGGCGATGAAGTGCCGGGCCCGGGCGCGGGTCTCGCAGGCGTGGCAGTCGCTCAGCTCGGAGCGCCGGCGCGCCGCCCACAGCTCGTAGGCGTCCTGCACCCCGATGCCGGTCTGCACGGCCAGGTGGTAGCGCTGGGCGTAGTAGGGCTGGAGGTCGTGGCCGGCCGCGCGGTAGCGGTCGCGCAGCTCGGTGTGCCAGCGCCGGATCGCCGTGAGCGGGACGTCCGGGGTGTCCTTGAGCGCGTCGGCGACCCACTTGAAGCGCCAGAGCACCTGGTGCCGGGCCCATTCGCCGAAGCCGTCCGGGTCGGTGTCCCAGAGCTTGAGGATGCGGGCGAAGACGACCGGGCTCTTGCTGCGCTCGCCGTCGTACTCGTAGGCCTCCATCAGTTCCAGCAGGGCCATCGAGCGGACCCCGGTGTCCTCGAACTGCTCGGCGGCATCGACGAGTTCCTCGGCGGTGACGGTCCTGGTGCGGCCGTACGGGCGGGCGTCGTTCTCGCGCAGCGCGGCCATCACCGCGTCGGGGGTGTCCAGCATCACGCCTCCTTCTCGCCGTCGGACTTCTCGCCACCGGACTTCTCCCCGCCGGGGGAACCCGCCGCGCCGGCCGCCTCATGGCCGAGCATCGCGTGGTCGAGCAGGCTGATGAACGAGCGGTTGAGCAGGGCGGACTCGCTGGCCTTGAGCGGACGGCGGGTCATCAGCACGGCCTGCCCGTACAGCGCCTCGACGGCGGTGACGGCCAGCTCGCGGCTGGTGACGGTGGCGGCGCGGCGCACCAGCGGATTGAGGTGGTTGAGCACCAGCTGGGCGCGGGGCGCCTCGGCGCGCAGCGAGCCGAGGATGTCGGCCCACAACCCGTCGGCCTCGTCGGCGAGTTCGGCGCGGGTGCGCTCGTGCCTGGCCTCCCGGTTGTCGAGCAGCAGGGCGGGCGCGTTGGTCGGGTGGAAGCTGCGCAGCGCGACGTCGCAGTCGAACCGGCCGACCACCTCGCGGGCGATCGCCAGGAAGGCGTTGGCGGCCAGTTCGGCGGCCGGGTCGACGGTGTCCAGGTGCGCGGTGACGGTGCCCGGGTCGAGGTCGGAGACGGAGACCCCGGGGCGGATCTCGGGCAGCCGGCGCACCAGGTCGTGGTCGTAGGTGTAGCCGCCGTTGACCACGCCGAGTCCGGCCGCGCCGGCGATCGGGGCGACCTGCCGGAACTCCTCGACCGTGCGGGTCACCAGCACCACCGGGTGGCTGCGGGTGAACTCGTCCAGGGTGACGTTGCCGTCAGTGGTCTCGAACGGCAGCCAGGGCAGCATCATCCGCAGCAACTCGTCGTCGTAGCGGGCGAGTTCCTTGACGGCCAGGTGGTGGACGGACAGGAAGCGGTGCAGCAGGGCGGGGTCGCTCGCGGACAGGCCGGTCAGCCAGTCGCGGATCCGGGCGCCGAGCGCGTCACGGACGGCGGCCAGCGTCTCGTCGGCGTACAGGCCCTCGCGCGACGCGGTGGGGCGCAGCCCGTCGGTGTCGACGACGCAGCGGACGAAGAACGCCCAGTCCGGCAGCAGTTCGTCGGCCTGGTCGGAGAGCAGCATGCCCTTGAGGTGCACCCGGTGGCCGTTGCGGCGCGAGGGCGGGGCGGCGTCCGGCAGGACGTACGCGACGCCGCGCAGGCCGACCAGCGGCAGGTCCAGCTCGATGGTGTCGAGCGGGGTGAAGTCGAAGGCCGCGCGGCAGTACTCGGTGAGGGCGTCGCGCCGGGCGATCGGCGAGGCGTGGCGCTCGGCCCACGGCGGGGTGCGGTTGATCCGGTGCTCGGTGCCGTTGCCGTCGATCACGGTGACGTCGTGGCGCAGCAGGCTGCCGAAGTCCCGGGCGAGGGTGACGACCCGGCCGGGGCGGGTCCACTCGGCGGCGTCGGCGCGCGGGGCCAGCGTGACGGTGGTGCCGGGCTCGGGCTTGGCCGAGGCGGGCAGGGTGCGGATGGTGTAGCTGCCGTCGGAGCTGCCGCGCCACTCGATCGCCGGGGCGTCGGGGGTGGCGGCGGAGCGGGTGACCACGGTGATCTCGTCGGCGACCACGAAGCAGGCGAGCAGGCCGATGCCGAACTGGCCGATGAAGTCGCCGCGGGCCCGGGCCAGCCCGGCGCCGTCGAGCCGGCCGTCGGCGTCGCGCTTGGAGCTGCGGCCGATGGTGGCGAGGAAGGTGTGGACGTCCTGCTCGGTCAGGCCGATGCCGGTGTCGGTGACGGACAGCTCGTCGTCGGCGCGGACGGTGATCCTGGCCGGCGCCCCGGGGTCGAGGGCGCGGCGGGCGGAGATCGCGTCCACGGCGTTCTGCAGCAGCTCGCGCAGGTAGACCCGCGGGCTGGAGTAGAGGTGGTGGGAGAGCAGGTCCACCAGGCCGCGCAGGTCCACCTGGAAGGTGTGCGCACTCGTCGGGTTGTCGGTAGGGGACACCGGAGGCTCTTTCGATCGCGGGGTGGATGACGGTGGTGACGGTGGATGACGTGGTCGACGGGTGACGGACGGTGCCGTGACGGGCGGGTGGCGCTGACGGGGTACGGCTCAGCGCCAGTACGACGTGCAGCGGTCCCGGTGGGCGCGGAAGGCCTTGACCGGATCGCGCGACAGGTAGTGCCACGGCGCCTTGGTCACGAAGCCGTCCAGCGCCTCGAACAGCAGGCGTGCCGTCTTGGGCTGGTCGGCGAGGGAGAAGGCCATCGCGAAGGCGTTGAAGCTCGTCTGCCAGCCGCGCACCGGCGTGAAGTCGGGGTGCAGGACGGACCGGAAGGCCGCCTCCTGCAGCTCGCCGACCACGGCGGGGCTGGTCAGGTACGCGCGGTCCTCGCCGTCCGGGAGGGCCAGCCAGTGCTCCAGGTGCGCGAGCGCCACCAGCTCGCCGAGCTGGCTGCCCTCGGGCGCGGCGAGCATCGCGGTGCGGGCGAACTCGTGCATCTCCTCGTGCGAGCCGCCCCACTTGGCGCTCAGCTGCTGCAGCCGGGCGCGGTGCGAGCCGACGTTCCCGGGCGCCCGGCGCACGGCGGCCTCGAAGCGGACGGTGGCGACGTCCGCGCCGAGCGAGGCCCCCATGGCGCTCGTCTGCAGGAAGCTCCAGGGGGCGTGCCAGGACGGCTCGCGCTCGGCGGCCTCCAGCAGCTGCTCCTCGGCGGTGTCCAGCCGCTCGTGGAACACCTTCCAGCGCTCCTCGGTGACGTCCTTGGCCCGGGCGCCCGTCCTGGCCTCCCAGGCCCAGACGACGTGCCGAGCGCCGGACAGCACCAGCAGCAGCGCGTCGTCCGGGGTGTCGGCCAGCGCGCGGGCCGTCCACTGCTCGACCCTGGGCACGTCGGATATCGCCCCGACCAGGAAGGACAGGTCGGCGCCGTCGGCGGCGGCCAGCACGGGGCGCAGCGCGGGCCAGTCCCCGGCGGCGGCCTGGCGGAGCGCCAGGCGGGCCGTCTCGTCCCCGTACGTCGGGTCGAGCCGCGGCTCGCCGCCACCGGCCGCCGCGGGCGATCCGGTGCCCCGGCGGCCGAAGCCGAACCCGCGCCGCCCGGCTCTGTCCTGCGCGCCCTCCCCACCGGAGCGGCGTCGGAACAGCGGCATGTCTGGCCCCCTCGAACGTCATCGGCATCTTTCGCATGGCCGCACTGTGACCACGAGATAGGTACATATCACGGCCGACTGACATCCGTTTGCCCAGCCCAGCGCCCTGCGCGTGCGGGGAGGGGGTCGCTCAGCCCGCGGCGAGCCCGGCGTCCGGTGTCCTCCCGGCCTGCGCCTGTTCGATCCGCTGCACCAGCATCACCGCGAACCGCCGGGTGGCGGCCACGTCCACCGGACCGCCCTCGCTGGTCACGCTGGCCACCACGGTGCCCGAGCGCACCACGATCCCGACGCCCTCGCCCTCGGCCAGCGGCCCCTGGAAGGCCTGGCTCTCGCTGCCCAGCGCCGGGGTGTCGACCTTCCTGAACGGCCCGGCGGCGTACGAGGCGTAGTTCTCCTTCAGCCGCTGCGCCGCCGCGTCCCGGCTGGGCAGGGTGTCCACCAGGAAGCGCACGACGACGTCCCCCGAGGAGTACCGGACCGACCCGCTCAGCGGCTTTCCGGCGCAGGAGGCGGCCGCGGCGCCGGTGCAGGTGACCTTGTGGTCGGCGGTGTCGACCCTGCGCTTCTCCTCCTCCCACCCGGGCATCGCCTTGCCGTCCGGCAGCACCTGTCCGACCACCTTGTCGTCCAGCAGCGGCGCCTCCAGGTCCCCGTGCGGCGCCTCGGCGGCCGGGGCGGGTGCGGGGGCCGACGCGGAGGCGGCCGCCGGGGGCGTCCCGGGGGCGTCGGCGGCGGCCGGGGCGGACCCGGGGGCGGCCACGGCCGAGGCCGCCGTGGGCGCCGCCGACAGCGCCGCCGCCGGACCGGACGCGGCCGAAGCCGCCGTCCCGCCAGGGCTGTTCGATCCCCCGGAGGAGCACCCGGCCAGCACACCCGTCAGCACCCCGGCCGCCGCCACCGCGGCGAGCACCCTCCGACCACCCATCCCCGTCGCCTCCCCAGTCCTGTCAGTGACTGCTCAAGATAGCCGCAGCCCCGCCGCCCCCGAACGCCGGTGGGCGGTGACCGATCGGTCACCGCCCCACCGCACTGCCGTGTCGTCCTGCCCTACCGGTGGATCAGACCGCCGGAGCCGGGAAGGTCGGGTACTCGACGCCCGAGATGTACTGCACGACCCGGACGACCTGGCACGAGTAGCCGAACTCGTTGTCGTACCACAGGTACAGGATCGCGTTGTCGCCCTCGACCTTGGTCGCGCCGGCGTCCACGATCGAGGCGTGGCGCGAGCCGATGAAGTCGCTGGAGACGGCGTCGGGCGAGTCGGTGAAGTCGATCTGGCGCTTCAGCGGCGAGGTCAGCGAGATCTCCCGCAGGTAGTCGAGGACCTCCTCGCGGTTGGTCTCGCGCTTCAGCTGCAGGTTCAGGATCGCGATGGACACGTCCGGCACCGGCACGCGGATCGAGCTGCCGGTGATCTTCGCCTTGAGGTCCGGCAGGGCCTTGGCGACGGCCGAGGCGGCACCGGTCTCGGTGATCACCATGTTCAGCGGCGCCGAGCGGCCACGACGGTCGGCCTTGTGGTAGTTGTCCAGCAGGTTCTGGTCGTTGGTGAACGAGTGGACGGTCTCCACGTGGCCGCGGACCACGCCGTACTCGTCCTCCATCGCCTTCAGCGGCGGGACGATGGCGTTGGTGGTGCAGGAGGCGCAGGAGATGATCTGCTCGTCCGGCTTGATCATGTCGTGGTTGACGCCGTGCACGATGTTCGGCACGTCGCCCTTGCCCGGGGCGGTCAGCACGACCTTGGCGATGCCGGGGCGCAGGTGCTTGGACAGGCCCTCGCGGTCACGCCACTTGCCGGTGTTGTCGATCAGGATCGCGTCCTTGATCCCGTACTCCGTGTAGTCGACCTCGCTCGGGTCGTTGGAGTAGATCACCGTGATCTCGTTGCCGTTGACGACGATCTTGTTGTTCGCCTCGTCGACGGTGATCGTGCCCTGGAACTGGCCGTGGATCGAGTCCCGGCGCAGCAGCGAGGCGCGCTTGACCAGGTCGTCGCCGCCGCCGTTGCGCACGACGATGGCCTTCAGCCGCAGACCGTTGCCGGACGCCTTCTCGATCAGCAGGCGGGCGACCAGGCGGCCGATCCGGCCGAACCCGTACAGCACGACGTCCTGCGCGGACCGGCGCTCCAGCTTGTTCTCGCCCGTGGCGCCGACGACGGCCTGGGCGGTGAACTCCGCCACCGACAGGCCCCGGTCGTCCGCCTTGTAGGTCGAGGCGAGCATCCCGAGGTCGATCTGCGAGGGGCCGAGGTCCAGGGCGGTCAGGGCCTCCAGGAACGGCATCGTCTCGGTGACCGAGAGCTCCTCGCCGGCTATCTGCCGGGCGAAGCGGTGCGTCTTGAGGATGCTGACCACCGACTTGTTCACCAGGGACCGGCTGTGGAGCAGGACGGTGACGTCCCGCTCCCGGTGCAGGCGCCCGATGATCGGGATCATCGACTCCGCGATCTCCTCGCGGTTCTTCCAGTCCGTGAACACGTCGTCGTTGACAGTCACAAGTCCATCTTTCGAGCTGAGGGTGTTGCCCACATGGTAGCTTCGCCCGCCCGCGCCCCGACCGCCGGTCCCCGCCCGGCCCTCTCCGCCCACGCCCCCGACCTGCGCTTTCGCCCCCCCGCCCCACCGCCGAAGGTGATCACCGCCACCCCGCAGGGGCTTCCGCCGGGCGGCCCGCCGCGAGTGATCACCGGGGCCAGTACAGTGAGGCGCACTGCCCGGCCGCGCGGACGGGCCGGGAGCGCGAGGGGGGCCGGGGTGGCGACGCTGGGCATGCACCGGGACTTCCTGATGGAGTTCGCGGCGCTGGAGAAGCCGGTGCAGCGGCGGGTCTTCGAGACCTTCGAGAAGTTCACCGAGGCCACCCACACCGGCGTGCACCTGGAGAAGCTCACCAACCAGCGGGACCCCCGGATCCGGACCATCCGGATCACCGACTTCTGGCGCGGGGTCGTCCTCAAGGCCGACCGGGGCGACGGCTACCTCCTGCTGAAGGTCCTTCCGCACGACAAGGCCAACGACTGGGCCGCCAAGCACCGGGCCTCGGTCAACGCCGCCACCCAGGGCGTCGAGATCCGCAACGACGTCGCGCTGGAACGGGCCTCCCGGTCACTGAGGGTGCTGGCCGCCGACGAACCCCGGAGGCTCTTCGCCGACCGCTCCGACAAGGTCCTGCGCAGCCTGGGCGTCGACGAGGAGATCCTGCCGATCATCCGGCTGCTCCCCGACGAGGCCCACCTGGAGGCGCTCCACCGCGTGCTGCCGGAGCAGCAGTTCGACGTCCTGATCGGCCTCGCGAGCGGGATGGAGCCGGCCGAGATCGACCGTGAGATCGTCCAGGCGTACGCCCGGGCGGCCGCCCCCACGAGCGACGAACAGCCCGCCGACGGTCTGGTCTCGGCCATGGCCCGCGCGCGCGGCCGGGTCGCCCTGGTGTCCGGGCCCGAGGAGCTGCTGGAGATCCTGGAACGCCCCTTCGACGCCTGGCGGATCTTCCTGCACCCGGCCCAGTACCGGGTCGCCTACCGGGAGTCGTACAACGGGCCGGCCCGGGTGACGGGTGGCCCCGGGACCGGGAAGACGGTGGTGGCCCTGCACCGGGCGTACCACCTGGCACGCCGGTTGCCGCAGGACGCACCTGACGGATCGATTCTGCTGACCACCTTCTCCGAGGACCTCGCCGCGGAGCTGGAGCGCTGCCTCGCACTGCTCGTCACGAACGAGCGGATCCTGGCGAAGGTCCGGGTGGTCACCGTCGACGCGCTGGCCGAGGAGGTCCTGCGGCGGTCCCCCCGCGGCGCCCCGACGAAGGTCCTCTTCCAGCAGCCCGCGGTCCTCGCCCGCTGGGGACGGGTCGTCCGTCGGCTCGGCGCCGAGTTCACCGACGTGTTCCTCGACCAGGAGTGGCGACAGGTCGTCCTGGCCCAGGCGATCGAGAGCCACGAGCAGTACCTGCGGGCACCGCGCTCCGGACGCGGCAAGGCCCTCGGGGCCACGGAGCGGACCCGGCTCTGGCGGGTGGTGGCCGCGTTCGAGGAGGAGCTGCGCCAGGCCGGGGAGTTGACGTACCTCCAGGTCTGCGCGCAGGCCGCGCGGGCCCTCGACGACCAGGACGCCCGCCCGTTCCGGCACGTGGTGATCGACGAGGCGCAGGACCTGCACCCCGTCCAGTGGCGGTTCCTGCGGGCGCTCGTGGCCGTCGGGCCGGACGACCTGTTCCTCGCCGGCGATCCGCACCAGCGGATCTACGGGAACAAGGTCTCGCTGCGCTCGCTCGGCATCCAGGTGGTCGGCCGTTCCTTCCGCCTGCGGATCAACTACCGGACCACGCAGGAGATCCTCAGCTGGTCCGCGTCCCTGCTCACCGGCGAACACCCGGACGACATGGACGGCGGGGAGGACTCGCTGGCCGGCTACCACTCGACCCTGCACGGCGCGCACCCCGAGGTGGTCGGCCACCCCGACCAGGCCGAGGAGATCCGGGCCCTGGTCGCGCGCGTCGAGGAGTGGACCGCCTCGGGCGTGAGCCCGGCGGACATCGGCGTCGCCGTGCGCACCGCCCGACTCGGCCGCGACATCGCCCGGGCCCTGGAGCGGAGCGGGACGCCGGCCCACCTGCTCGGCGACGTGCCCTCCCCCGGTGTCCGGGTCGGGACCATGCACCGGATGAAGGGGCTGGAGTTCCGCTGCGTCGCCGTGGCGGGTGTGAGCGACGGGATGCTGCCCATGCCCAGCGCGGTCACCCCGCAGGACACGGATCCGCTGCAGCACCGCGAGGACCTGGACAGCGAACTGAGCCTGCTCTTCGTGGCGTGCACGCGCGCACGGGAAGCCCTCTTCGTCTCCTGGCACGGGGCACCCAGCGACTTCCTCGAACCGGTCGTCCCGGCGCACTCGCCCGCCCGGTGACCCGCGCGGCCGTGGGACTGCGGGACCGCGGGGCTGCGGGACTGCGGGTGACGCTCGGTGAGGGGCCGAAGGCGGTCGATCCGCCCGGAAGTTGCCCCGGTCTCCGTGGGGTGGGGTAATGGGAGGCGGCCGGTGTTCGAGCGTTGACGAGCAGCCCCGGGAGCTTGGGATGAGCGGTGGGCCGGAACCGATCAGTGCCGAGGGTCTGCGTGCGGTGCGGGAGGAGTTGGCGCAGCTGCGGGCGGACCGGGGGAAGGTGGCGGCGACGCTGCGCGGGGTGGAGCCGACGGGGGACCGGGCGGACGCGGCGGACGAGTTGCAGCGGGCGTCGGAGGTGACCCGCCTGGACCGGCGGATCACCGAGCTGGAGACGCGTCTGCGGGAGGCCGAGGTGGCCGGGGAGCCGTCCACGCGCGTGGTCGGGGTGGGGTCGACGGTGACCGTGCGGTTCGGCGACGGCACGGAGGAGACCGTCGAGATCTCGGAGTTGGCGGAGGAACGGGACCTCACCCTGGTCACCTTCGACAGCCCGCTCGGGAAGGCGCTGCTGGGCCGCCACGCCGGGGAGACGGTGCACTACGAGACTCCGGCCGGCGCGGCCAGCGCGATGGTGCTGTCGGTGGGCGACACGGCGTAGCCCGGGCGGAATCGCGGAATTCCCGATCGCACTTCCGGGATATTCGTGGAAGGGCGTTCGGGAATTCACCGATAGGTGTCGCCTATCAGCTCACAGGAACTGCTTCTTTGACGCTCCGGAACGATGGACCACACACTGGACCTGCGGAAATCCAGGAATGGCCGGAAAGTCGGGAACGGGGCAGAACATCGCATGGGCGGTACCGATGGAATGCGTATCGATGGAATGTCCGTGCCGCACCCCACCAGCGCTTGGCTCCCGGCGGCCGCCGCCGTCGCCGTCGCCGCCTGGGGCGCCAATCAGTTCACCGCACTGGCCTCCGTGTACCGGGCGCGCACCGACTGGTCGGCGCTCTCGCTCGCCGCGATGTTCTCGGTCTACCTGCTCGGCCTGGTGCCCGGTCTGCTGCTGGGCGGACCGGCCGCCGACCGGTGCGGACGGCGGCGGACGGTGCGCGGTGCGCTGGGCCTGTCCGCCGCCGCCAGCGTGGTGCTGGCCCTGCCGGACGAGCCGTCGGTGTACGCCGCCCGGCTGGCCACCGGCTTCGCGGCCGGGCTGGTGTTCCTCGCCGGGACGGCCTGGCTGCGCGAGCTGTCCGGGCCCGGCGTCCCGGCCGAGCGGAGCGCCCGCCGGGCGATGTACGCCACCGGTACGGGCTTCGCGGCGGGTGCGCTGGCCTCCGGGGTGATCGCCGAGTGGCTGCCCGCCCCGACGGTGCTGCCCGCCCTCGCCCAGGCGCTGGGCTGCCTGCTGGTGCTGCGGGCCACCCGCGGGCTCCCGGAGACCGCCCGCGGCCGCGGCAACGGACTCGGCGCGGGACCCGGCAAGCGCGACCGCACCGGACCGGTGCACGGCACACCGCCGCCGCCCCGCACGGCCGCCGTCCGCCACCCACGGTTCCGCTACGTCGTCCTGCCCGCCAGCCCGGCCGTGCTCGGCGCCGCCACCGTGGCGTACGTGGTGCTGCCGCCGCTGGTTGCCGACCGGGTGCCCGGCTACGCGCCGCTGTTCAGCGGTCTGGTCGCGGCGCTGACCCTGGCCACGGGCGTGGTCGCCCAGCCCTTCGCCGCCCGGCTGGACGACGCGGACAGCGCCCGGGCCACCCTCACCGCGATGGCCACCGTGATCGCCGGACTGCTGCTCGGCGCGCTCGCCGCCGCCCGGGACTCGGTGGGCCTGGTGGTGGCCGCCGCCGTCGTCCTCGGCACCGGGTACGGGCTGACGCTCGGCGCGGGGCTGCACGAGGTGGAGCGGCTGACCCCGCCCGCCTCCGGGCCGACCTCCGCCTCGCTCTACCAGAGCACCACCTCCAGCGGATTCCTCACCCCGCTGCTGCTCGCCGGCACCGCCGGCCACGCCTCCTACCCGGCACTGCTCGCGGGCATGGCGGCCGTGGGCCTGCTCTGCCTGGCGGTCACCGCGACACACAGCCGCCGCCACCTGCCGGACCCGCCGGAGCCGCGCACCGCCGTCAGGAGGGAGGATTCATCCGTACAGACCTGACGGAGAGCACCGAGGAGCCGACGAGCATGGGCCGAGTGACCGTACCCCGCAGAGTGCTGCGCCTGCGCCAGGGCAAGCCCTCGTACCGTCCCGACACCCTGGCGGCCGAGGAGCCGATGGAGATCCGGGTCGGCGGGCGTCCGCTGACGGTGACCATGCGCACCCCCGGCAGCGACTTCGACCTGGCGGCCGGCTTCCTGGTCGGCGAGGGCGCGGTGCACGCCGCCGAGCAGGTGGCCGGCATCCGCTACTGCGCCGGCGCCACCGCCGACGGCGGCAACACCTACAACGTGGTGGACGTCCTGCTCGCCCCCGGCGTGCCCGCCCCCGACGCCTCGCTGGAGCGCAACTTCTACACCACCTCCTCCTGCGGCCTGTGCGGCAAGGCCAGCCTGGACGCGGTGCGCACCACCGCGCCGTGGAGCGTCGCCGAGGACGGGCTGCGGGTGACCCCCGCACTGCTCTCCGCGCTGCCCGACCGGCTGCGCGCCGCCCAGAAGGTCTTCGACAGCACCGGCGGCCTGCACGCGGCCGGGCTGTTCGACGCCGACGGGCGGCTGCTCTGCCTGCGCGAGGACGTGGGCCGGCACAACGCGGTGGACAAGGTGGTCGGCCACGCCCTGCGCGAGGGCCTGCTGCCGGCCCGCGGCACGGTGCTGATGGTCAGCGGCCGGGCCTCCTTCGAACTGGTGCAGAAGGCGGTGATGGCGGGCATCCCGTTGCTCGCAGCGGTCTCCGCGCCGTCCTCGCTGGCCGTGGACCTCGCCGAGGAGAGCGGGCTGACCCTGGTCGGCTTCCTGCGCGGCGACTCGATGAACGTCTACACCCGCACCGACCGCGTCGACACCGACGGCCCCACGACCGCCGCCACCCGCACCGACGGCCACGGCACCGCCGTCCCCGGGATCGAGTAGGCGATGCTGTTCCGCCAGCTCGAGTACCTCGTGGCGCTCTCCCGGGAGCGCCACTTCGCGCGCGCCGCCCAGGCCTGCCACGTCTCCCAGCCGGCCCTGTCCGAGGCGCTGCGCAAGCTGGAGGACGAGCTCGGGGTGCTGCTGGTGCGGCGCGGCCGTGCCTACGAGGGCCTGACCCCCGAGGGCGAGCGGATCGTGCTGCGGGCGCAGCGCATCCTGGCCGACCGGGACGCCCTGCGGGACGAGGTGGACGCGCTGCGCACCGGTCTGAGCGGACGGCTGCGGATCGGCTCGGTGCCGACCGCCTCGGGCGCCGTGTCGCTGCTCACCGGGCCGTTCTGCACCGCCCACCCGCTGGCCGCCGTGGAGCTGTCCACCGATCTGCGCTCCGAGGAACTCCTGTGCCTGGTACGGAACTTCGAGATCGACGCGGGCGTCACCTACCTGCCCGGGCCGGGCCACGAGGACCTGCGCGCACTCCCGCTGTACGAGGAGCGGTACGTCCTGCTGACCGGCGCGGCCGACGAGCCGGCCCAGCACCCGCGGGTGACGTGGGCGCAGGCCGCCCGGCTGCCGCTGTGCCTGCTGCACCCGGGCCTGCAGGGCCGCCGGGTGCTGGACGAGGTGTTCACCGGCCTCGGGCTGGAGCCGACGCCGCGGGTCGAGACCGATTCGGTGGCCTCGCTCTTCGCCCACGTCCGCACCGGGCACTGGGCGAGCGTGGTGCCGTACGCGTGGCTGCACGTGTTCGGCGTGCCGCGCGGGATGCGGGCCGTCCCGCTCGCGGAGCCGGCGCACAGCGCGCCGATCGGGCTGGTGATCGCCGCCCGGGAGCCCGGCTCGGTGATGGCCCGCGCGCTGCTGGAGGTCGCCCGGCGCACGGAGGTGGCCGCCGTGCTCGGCAGCCTGCCGACGGCGTGACCGCTCGACGCGCGGGACCGGACCGCCGGACCGGGGTCGTGATGCGGATGAACCACGAGAACGGCGGCTTCGACTGCCCCGGCTGCGCGGCCGGGTACAGGCCGGAGCTGAACGTGCTGTGCGCGATCGGCGACTACAGCACCCAGAGCGACCAGCCGATCATGAAGCGCCTGAAGGTGACCGTGACGAGGGCGACCCGAAGGTAAAGATTTAACCAAGTGCGCAAGTATCGCCGCCGAGCAGGGCTAAGCTCGGACGAGTTGGGGTGAACCGGCGGTCGCGTTCCGCGGGCCGGTGAACTCCTTGCCGCGTCGATGACACGCACCACGGGGTGCGCCGGCCGGGAGGAGGCGAGAGACATGGATTGCAGTAGTCCGGGCCACAGTTGCCCCTACCCCCGCTTGCCCTCGTACACCTCCGGCATGCGGTAACACCTTTCCCTGCACAACGCTCTGACGAACAGTCAGCCACGACGACACGTCGTTTCCACACGCGGTTCCGCCGTGCCCGCACGCCTGCGTACGGGCCGCGCCACCGCGGGTCGATGCGCCGTGCCCGCCTGCAGGGAGCGCTGCCGCCTGCCTCCGACCCGCCCCGCCTGCCCGGGGCCCAGGGAGGAAACCTCATGACCACCCACGCCACTCTCAACTCCACGGTCCCCGAGCCGCGTTCGGCCGTCCTCGACGACGCGCACGTCGGCGACATCAAGGGTGCGCTCGGCACCATCAGGCTCGACGACGACACCCCGCGCCACGGCCTGTCGGCGCGGCTGAAGACCCTGCTCGCGATCGTCGGCCCCGGCCTGATCGTGATGGTCGGCGACAACGACGCAGGCGCCTTCTCCACCTACGGCCAGGCCGGGCAGAACTACGGCACCAAGCTGCTGTGGACGCTGCTGATGCTCGTCCCGGTGCTCTACGTCAACCAGGAGATGGTGCTGCGTCTGGGCGCCGTCACCGGCGTCGGCCACGCCCGGCTGATCCTGGAGCGCTTCGGCAAGTTCTGGGGCGCTTTCAGCGTCATCGACCTGTTCCTGCTGAACGCCCTGACACTGGTCACCGAGTTCATCGGGGTGACGCTCGCGGCCGGGTACCTGGGCCTGCCGAAGGTCGCCTCGGTGGTGCTGGCGGCCGGGATCATCATCGCCTCGGCCTTCACCGGCTCCTTCCAGCGCTTCGAGCGGGTCGCCGTCACCCTGTGCATAGGCTCGCTGCTGCTGGTCCCGATCTACTTCATGATCCACCCCAGGACCTCGCAGCTGGCCCACGACTTCGTCGTGCCCAGCATGCCCGGCGGCGCCGGCGAACTCGCCGCCGTGATGCTGGTCATCGTCTCCATCGTCGGCACCACCGTCGCCCCGTGGCAGCTGTTCTTCCAGCAGTCCTACGTCATCGACAAGCGGATCACCCCCCGCTTCATGAAGTACGAGAAGGCCGACCTCTGGATCGGCATCGTGATCGTCATCGTCGGCGCCGCCGCCATGATGGGCCTCACCGCCGCGGCCTTCACGGGCACCGACGGCTTCGGCCGGTTCTCCGACGCGGCCGCCGTCGCCAGGGGCATCGAGGACAAGGCCGGACACCTGGCCGGCGTGCTGTTCGCCGTCGCGCTGCTGGACGCCTCGATCATCGGCGCCTTCGCGGTCTCCCTGTCCACCGCGTACGCGATCGGCGACGTCTTCGGCATCAGGCACTCGCTGCACCGCGGGGTGAAGGGCGCCAAGGGCTTCTACGGGATCTACGCGGGCCTGGTCGTCGCGGCGGCGGCGATCACGCTGCTCTCCACCGACTACACCCAGGGCCTGATGACCCAGTTCGTCCAGGTGCTGGCCGGGGTGCTGCTGCCGTCCGCGACCGTCTTCCTGCTGTTGCTCTGCAACGACCGGGCCGTGCTCGGCCCCTGGGTGAACGGCCCCAGGACCAACGCCTTCACTTCGGCGGTGGTCGGCGTCCTGGTGATGCTCTCGCTGATCCTCACCGCCGCTGTGGTCTGGCCGGACATCAGCTCCGGGGCCATCCTGTGGATCATGGCGGGCTGCGGCGTCGCCGGGGTGCTCGTCGCCGGGTACTCCTTCACCGCCGGGCGCCGCGGCACCAAGGAGGACCCCGTCGACCGCACCGGCCGGGAGAACTGGCGGATGCCCCCGCTGGAGACCCTCGACAAGCCGGTGATGTCCACCGCCCGCAAGGTCGGCATGGGCGCGCTGCGCGCCTACCTGCTGCTCGCGATGGCGATGGTCGTCGTCAAGATCGTCCAGACCGCACTCGACCACTGAGCCGCGGGCCGGGCCGGCGGACCGCCGCCCCCGCCGCCCCCGTCCGCCCCGACGTCCACCCCGCTCGCCCCGACCCCGAAGGAGTCCGACCACCATGGCCCTGCGCTACCCCAGGCTCGACGCCCTCTTCTCGGACCACCCCGCACCCGCCCCGAACCGGCGCCCGGCCCCGCGCCCCTTCCCCGCGCCCGGCCTGGTGGTGGACACCGAGCAGCGCACCGTCACCGTCGAGGGCCGCCAGGTCACCATGCCGTACCTGGAGTTCGAACTGCTCGCCCACCTGGTCGGCAACCCGCTGCGGGTGCACTCCCGGCGCCAGCTGATGGAGAACGTCTGGGGCCGCACCGACACCGGCGACTCCCGCACCGTCGCCACCCACATCGCCCGGATCCGGCGCAAGCTCGGGCCCGGGCACCGGGAGGCGATCGCCACCGTCCGGCAGATCGGCTACAAGTACGACCCCCGGCTGGCCCGGACGGCCTGACCGCCCGACCACTTGACCGCCTGACCGCCTGACCGCCTGACCGTCCCGCAGAGGACACGACACCCGTCGAAGGAGGGCCCCGCGATGACCCGAACCGTCCTGTTCCCCCGGACCGGCAGAGGCACCGCGCTGTGCGGCGTCCTGCTCCTGATCACCATCGAGGGCCTCGCCGTCGGCCTCGCGCCCCACCCGCCGCGACTGTTCCTGTCCGGCGCGCTCGTCGGCGCCTCGGTCGCCGGGCTGCTGCTCGCCCTGCTGCTGGCCGGCAGCGGGCGGCGGCAGTCGTCGGGCAGGCCCTAGCCGGACGGGCCCCGGGGCGGTACGCCATGCGGTACGACATGCGGGACGGGTTTGCATACGGACGTACCGAGGGAGCAGACTGCCCGGGTTTGCGCCGGAGGTACCGCCATGACCCTGCTGAAGCCCGCCCCGGGCCGTTCCCGGGGCCCGCTGCCGGGCGGCCGCTCCCGGAGCCCGCTGCCCGGCGGCCGGTCCGCGGGCCTGTCGCCCGTCCGGACGGCGGGCCTCCTCGGCGGGCGGGTGTGGGTGGACCTGGTCGTCGCGGCCGCCGTCCTGGTGCTGCTCTACCTGGTGCTGCGGCTCGGCCAGGGCGGCTCCGTCCGGTTCTCCGCCGTCCGGGACGCGGCCGTCGACACCGACCCGGCCCGGCTGCCGTACGACGCGGTGCGCTCGCTGCTGCGGATGTTCGCCGCGCTCGCCGTCTCGGTCGTCTTCACCTTCTGCTACGCCTACGCCGCCGCCCGCAGCCGCCGGCTGGAGCGGGTGCTGATCCCGGCGCTGGACATCCTCCAGTCGGTGCCGGTGCTCGCCTTCCTGAGCGTCGCGGTCGCCGGCTTCCTCGCGCTCTTCCCCGGCTCGGTGCTCGGCCTCGAGTGCGCCGCCGTGTTCGCCATCTTCACCTCCCAGGCCTGGAACATGACCTTCGCCTTCTACCAGGCGCTGGTGTCGATGCCGCGCGAACTCGACGAGCTGTCCCGCTCGTTCGGGTTCAGCCGGTGGACGCGGTTCTGGAAGGTCGAGCTGCCCTCGGGGATGATCGGCCTGGTCTGGAACGGCATGCTCGGCTTCGGGGGCGGCTGGTTCTTCCTGGTCGCCTCCGAGGCGATCACCGTGGACGGCCGGCGGTACGCGCTGCCCGGGGTCGGCTCGTACGCGGGCGCGGCCATCGCCGCCGGGGACCTCGGCCGGGTCGGCTGGGCGATCGCCACCATGGTGGTGCTGGTGATCGGCGTCAACTTCCTGTTCTGGCGGCCACTCACCGCCTGGGCCGAGCGCTTCAAGAACGAGCAGTCCGAGGCCACCGAGGTGCAGCGCTCGGTTGTACTGGACCTGCTGCGCCGCTCCCGGCTGCCCGCCGCGCTCGGCGGGGCGCTGCGCCCGGCCGGACGGGTGCTGAACCGGGTCGGGCGGGTCTTCGGCACCGCCGCCCGCCCGCCGGCGGCCCGCCCCGGCCGACGGCGGGCCGGGGACGTGGCCTTCGCCCTGGTCGCGGGCGGCATCGTGCTGTGGGGCGTCCTCGACCTGGGCCGCTACCTCGCCGACCGCACCGGCCTCGGCGTCTTCGGCGAGCCGCTGCTGCTGGGCGTGGCCACCCTCGCCCGGGTGCTCGTGCTGGTCGCGGTGGCCACCGTGGTCTGGGTGCCGATCGGTGTGAAGATCGGCTTCTCGCCCCGGCTGACCAGGATCGCCCAGCCCGTCGTCCAGGTGCTGGCCGGCTTCCCGGCCAACTTCCTCTTCCCCCTGGTGGTCTGGCTGCTGCTGCGCACCGGAGTGTCGATCGACCTCGGCGGCATCCTGCTGATGGCCCTCGGCTCCCAGTGGTACATCCTGTTCAACGCCATCGCCGGTGCCATGGCCGTGCCCACCGACCTGCGCGAGGCGATGGACGACCTCGGCGTGCGCGGCTGGCAGCGCTGGCGGCGGCTGATCATCCCGGCGGTCTTCCCGGCGTACGTCACCGGCGGCATCACCGCCTCGGGCGGCGCCTGGAACGCGTCCATCGTCGCCGAGGTGGTCACCTTCGGCTCCACCACGCTGACCGCGACCGGCCTCGGCGCGTACATCGCCCGGGCCGCCGAGCACGGTGACCACCCGCGCCTGCTCGCCGGGGTCGCGGTGATGAGCCTGTACGTCGTCGTCCTCAACCGTCTGCTCTGGCGCCGGCTGTACCGGCTGGCCGAGCGCCGCTACTCGCTGTAGTCCGGAGTCCGCCGATGCGCTTCCCGTTCCGCCTCCGCGCCACCACCGCCGTTCCCACCGCTCCCGTTCCCGTTCCTGGCCCCGCTCCCGTTCCCGAGGGGGACGAGGAGGTGCTGCTGGAGGCCGTCGGCCTGACCAAGGCCTACGCCGGGGCGGCCGGCGAACTGCCGGTGCTCTCCGGCATCGACCTCACCGTGCGGGCCGGCGAGATCGTCGCCGTGCTCGGGCGCTCGGGCTCCGGCAAGTCCACCCTGCTGCGCTGCCTGGCCGGGCTGATCCCGCCCAGCTCCGGCACCGTCCGCTACCGCGGCACCCCGCTCACCGGTGCCAACCCCGGCACCGCGCTGGTCTTCCAGACCTTCGCGCTGCTGCCCTGGCTGACCGTCCGGCAGAACGTCGAGCTCGGCCTGGAGGCCCGCGGGGTGCCGCCCCGGGAGCGTGCCCGGGCCGCCGCCCAGGCCATCGACCTGATCGGGCTGACCGGCTTCGCGTCCGCCTACCCCAAGGAGCTCTCCGGCGGGATGCGCCAGCGGGTCGGCTTCGCCCGGGCGCTGGTCGTCGAACCGGACGTGCTGATGATGGACGAGCCGTTCTCCGCCCTCGACGTGCTCACCGCCGAGAACCTGCGCGGCGAGCTGATGGAGCTGTGGGACTCCGGCCAGTTCCCCACCCGGGCCGTCGTCCTGGTCACCCACAACATCGAGGAGGCGGTGCTGATGGCCGACCGCGTCGTGGTCCTCGGCGCCCGCCCGTACGGGACCATCAGGGAAACCGTCGAGGTCGCCCTGGAGCGGCCGCGGGACCGCGAATCGGCGGCCTTCGACGAACTGGTGGACCGGGTGTACCGGATCATGACCGGCCGGCCCATGGACACCCGACCGGCCGGCCGCACCGGCCACGACCCCGACCCCGATCGGCGCACCGTCGCCAGCACCCCGCTACCCCCGGCGAGCGTCGACGGCCTCTCCGGTCTCGCCGAGACGGTCGCCCACCGCGGCGGGAGCTGCGACCTGGCCGGGCTCGCCGACGAACTCGGCCTGGACATCGACGACCTGCTCCCCCAGGTCGACGCGCTCGACCTGCTCGGGCTCGCCGAGGTCCACGGCGACGACCTGCTGCTCACCGAGACCGGCGCCGCCTACGCCGGGGCCGACGCCCAGGACTCCCGCGCGGTGTTCGCCGCCGCGGCCCTGGAGGTCCCGCTGGTCAAGCTGATCGCCAACAGCCTCGGCGGCCGGCCCGGCGCCACCGTCCGCACCGGCTTCCTGCGCGACCTGCTCGGCCGCCACTACACCGTCGAGCAGACCGACCGGCAACTGGAGACCGCCACCGACTGGGGCCGCTACGCGGGGCTCTTCGCGTACGACGCCGACCGGCAGGAGTACCGGCTGCAGTAGCGGCTCCCGGACCGGGGGGCGTACGGACCGGCGGCCGGCGGTAGCGGCGAACCCAGGCGCACCCGTCGTGCCGACACGTCGACCGGACGGAACCACAGCGATGTCGGACAACAGGCGCTCCTTCCTCGGAACCGCCGCCGCGACCGAGTGGCCGGACCGGACCGCCGATTATCCGGTCGCCGGGCGGCGGCGCACCGCGCGGGCCGCGCGGGCGAAGGGCTGCGGGGCGGTCGCACCGGCCGGAGCGGCTCCGTCGTCGCCGCCGTCGCGACGGTCGGGCAGGTCCTGGGCGATCAGCGCGGCCTCGGTGAGCAGCCCGCGCACCTCGGTGGCCCGGTAGAAGATCCGCGTGCCCTCCCGCCGGGCCACCACCAGTCCGGCCGCCCGCAGCTTCGCCAGGTGCTGCGAGGTCGCCGCCACGTGCGCCCCCAACAGCTCGGCCAGCTCGCTCACCGGCAGCTCCCGGCCGCTCAGCGCCCACAGCAGCCGGTAGCGCGACGGGTCCGCCACCGCCTTCAGCACCGCCACCGCCCGCTCCGCCGCCTCGGCGTCCCAGGCCTCATCCCGCGCACCACCCATACAGGGATCGTACCGAGGTGCGCCCGCGCGCCCGGGGCCGGGAAGATCCGACGGCGGCCCCGGGGCGTGCGCCGGGCGTTCGCGCCGGGCTTTCGCGCCGGAGTCAGCGCGCCGGGTACGCCTCCGGCTCCAGGGTCGAGCTGGTCCGGAGCACGTCGGTGACGCTCAATTCGTAGAACGAGTACCACTTGTCCCGCCCCTGCTGCTGGGCGTTCCGGTGCTCCAGGTCGGCGCGCCACTGCGCCAGCGTCTCCGGGTTGCGCCACCACACCAGGGTCAGGCGTTCGCCGTCCTCGGCCTCGTAGCTCTTGACCCGGACGAGGTCGTCGCCGTAGACCGCCCGCGCCTTCTCGGCGAGGTGGTCGTCCGTCATCCGGTAGTCGCCGTCGACCTGCTCCGAGAAGCGCGACCTGAACACGACCAGAATCATCTCTGTCTCCCATCAGTTCCGGCTGATGACATCTGACGACACAGCAGTTCCCCCGGTTCACGCGGTTCACCCGGTCCCCGGTGGTTCCGTTCCCGCCCCGGCCCCCGCGAAGGGCCTGCGGAACGTTCCGGAAGTCCGTTCCAGGCGGGCACGAAACCGCAGGTCAGAGGGCGTGGAACCGTTCCGGTGTCCCGGCCTGGCCGGGAAGCCTGGCGGACCGGGCGGACGGCGGACCAGAGTTCTGCCCAGCGGCCGGTGCCGATGGCCCGCCGCCCCGTCCACTCCTTCATCCGCGGCTCCGTCCGCGATCCGTTACGGGGGAACCTCCATGTCCGCTCGCCGTGCCGTGTCCGCCCGCCGTGCCCTGTTCGTCCCGGCCGCCCTCGCGCTGGGCGCCGCCCTCACCCTGACCGCCTGTGGGCCCGACGGCGGCGGCGACGCGGCGAAGCCCGCCCGGTCCGCCTCGGCCGCCTCGCCCGGCACCGCCGCCCCCGCTCCCGGGGCCCCGGCTCCGGCGGCCCCCGCCGCCCAGCCGACGGCCGCTGCTCCCGCCCCGGCGGCTCCCGCCGGAGCCGGCACGGCCCGCCCCAAGACCCCCGTGGTCCCCGCCACGGGCGGCGCGGCCGCGGCCGGTGGCGATGAGGCCTACGCCTACACCCACTCCTGCAAGGCCGACAAGCTGACGGTCAGGGTGACCACCAGGACCGGGTCGCCCGACCAGCGGGTGATCGAGGTGCACAACCAGGGCGGCACCTACTGCGGTCTGAGCTACTACCCGCTCGTCAACCTCGGGAGCTCGAAGGCCCCCGACCACGGCGGCGACCTCACTCCGCTGGTTCCGGGCGGGCTGGGCGGCCCGCCGGCCCACGCGCTGGCCCCCGGCAAGAGCACCTACGCGGTGGTGGACCTCAACCCCGGCAGCGGCAGCGTGGCCGACGTGGACCAGCTGAACGTCCTGGCCGACGACCAGATGCCCAACTCCGACACCCGGACCTTCCCGCTCGGCGCCGGCGCGAAGGTCGGCAAGCAGCCCAAGGTCGGCCTGTACCGGGACAACGTCGCCGACGCGGCCTCCTCCACCGAGACGGCCGGCCGGAGCTGACCTGCTGCGTCGCGCTCCCCCCGCTCCCGGTACGGTGACCGGTACGGTGATCCGCGGATCGACGGCATCCCGGGCCGGCCCGGGGTGGGGGGAAGGGCAGCGAATGAGTGTGGAGACCGAGGAGTTCGCGGCGATGCTGCGCGAACTCAAGGAGCGTTCGGGCCGCAGCTACGGGGCCCTGGCCACTCGGCTGCACGTCAGCACCTCCACCCTGCACCGCTACTGCAACGGCGCCGCCGTACCGACCGAGTACGCGCCGGTGGAACGGCTGGCCCGGGTCTGCGGGGCCGGCGCCGAGGAACTGGTCGAGTTGCACCGCCGCTGGATCCTGGCCGACGCGGCCCGCCGCCGGGAGTCCTCCGCCGCGGGCACCCCGGCCGGCACCGGACCGGCGCCCGCACCGCGGCCGGAGGCCCAGTCGGAACCCGAACCTGATCCGACGCCCGGCCAGGAACCCGGCCAGGGGCCGGAGCCTCGGCCGGCCGCCGGGCCCGACCGGCCGTCAGCCGCCCTACCTGAGGAGGGAACGGAGGTGACGAGCGCGACCCCCTCGGCCCCGCCCGCCGGGCCGCGCCGCCGCACCCGCACCCGCACCCGGGTGCTGCTGAGCGCGACCGCCGTCGCCGTGCTGGCCGCCGTGGTCTCCGGCCTCGTCCTGCGCGAAGCCGGCGGCACCCCGCGCACCTCCGCCCCCTCGGCTGCCGCACCGCCCGTCGCCGCCGGTGCGGCGGCCGGCACCGCGCCCACCGACGCCCCGGCTCCGCCCGCCCCCTCGGACCCCGCCGCCGCGGACACCCCGTCCGCGACCGCCTCGGCGATCCCCGAGGAGCTCCCCCCGCCGTTCCACGTCAGTGTCCTCAACAACAACTGGGGCAGCCTCTGCAGCCAGTGGTTCCTCTCCGCCCGTTCCCCCGCCCAGGTGACCCCGCCCCCGTCGTCCTCCGGCCGGATCGACAGCTGGGCGGCCTCCCAGCGCATGGTGCCCGCCGGACACCTGCGCATCGAGCTGACCGCCCTGGGCGCCGACTCGGACACCGTCGTGCTGAACGCCATGTACGTGCAGGTGGTCAGCACCCGGCCCGCACCGAAGTGGAACGCCTACACGCCCGGGTCCGGCTGCGGCGGCGGGCTCGAACCGGCGGCCTTCGCGGTGGACCTCGACGCGGCCACGCCGCGCGCCGTCCCCGTCCCGGGCAAGGAGGGCGAACGGAAGACCGCCACGACGGACTTCCCGTACCGGATCTCGGCCAACGACCCGCAGGTGATCGACGTGGACGCCTCCACCCGGTCCCAGGACGTCAGCTGGTTCCTCGAACTGGTGTGGACCGGCAAGGACGGCCGCAGCGGCACCATGCGGGTGGGCCTCGGCGACCAGCAGCCGTTCCGGACCGTGGGCAGGCACGGCGCGCCGACCTACTTCCACAACGGCACCGCCTGGGCCCCGGACCACGACGAGGGCTGAGCCCGACCGCCGGCCGGGGGCGGAAGGTGCCCGCCCTCCGGACACGTCATCCGCCCTCTGGTCCATGTCAACGGTGTTGGCATAACCTCGGTGGATGACCGACCGCGTAGTGCCCGAACCGCAGCGACGCCGGCGCCGCCCCACCAAGCAGGGCGTGGTGCTGTCCGCCGAACTGATCGTCGACACGGCGATCCGGCTGATCGGCGGACACGGCGCCGAGGCGCTCACGGTGCGGCGGCTCGGCGCGGCCCTCGGCGCCGACCCCAGCGCGGTCTACCGCTACTTCCACAGCACCGACGACCTGCTGCTCGCCATCGCCGACGAACTGATCGGCCGTGCCCAGCGCGGCTGGCGACCCACCGGCGACTGGCGCGCCGACCTGCGCGCCATCGGTCTGCGCATCCACGCCAGCTACCAGGCCCACCCGCAGGCCGCCATCCTCGCCGCCCACCGCACCACCGGCCGCACCCACGAGATCGCCGCCGTCGAGGCGATCCTCGGCGTCCTGCGCACGGCGGGCTTCCCCGACCCCGAGGCCGTCCGGATCTACCACGCCTTCGTCGACCAGAGCCTCGGCTTCGCCGCCCTGGACGCCGCCACGCTCGCCCTCCCGGCCGCCGCCCAGAACGCCGACCTCCACGTCTGGCAGGGCTCCTACGCCCGGCTCGACGCCGCCGACCACCCGCACATCGCGGCCACCGCCCACCTGCTCACCACCGACATGCGCCGCAGCGGGTACCCGTACGCCCTGGACCTGCTGCTGGAGGCCGCCGAGGCCCGGCTGCGGGCGGCGGGCGACTGAGGACGAGGGCGCGCGGGAACGCGGCCGGCCGTCGGTGGTGAGCCCGGGGGCTCACCACCGACGGCCGTTCCGGCCCCGGGCCGGCTCACTGCGCCGCGTGCACCAGTTCCCCGCCGACGTACGTCCGCAGCACCCGGGCGTGGGCGATCTCCTCCGGCGGCCCGGTGAGGATGTCGCGGTCGAGCACGACGAGGTCGGCCAGGTTCCCGGCCACCAGCACCCCGGCGTCGTCGTGCCCGTTCAGGTGGGCGCTGCCGGCCGTGTAGGCGGCGATCGCGGAGGAGAGGTCGAGCCGCTGTTCGGGCAGGAAGACCCGCCCGTCGGTGGCCTCCGGCTCCATCCGGTTGACCGCCACGTGCAGCCCCGCCAGCGGGTCCGGGCTGCTCACCGGCCAGTCGCTGCCCGCCGCCAGGGTGGCGCCGGCCCGCTGGAGGGCGCCGAACGGGTACTGCCAGGCGGCGCGTTCGGGGCCGAGGAAGGGGATGGTGAGCTCGTCCATCTGCGGCTCGTGGGCGGCCCAGAGCGGCTGGATGTTGGCGACGGCGCCGAGCCGGGCGAAGCGCGGGAGGTCGTCCGGGTGGACCACCTGGAGGTGGGCGAGGTGGTGGCGGGTGTCGCGCCGGCCGTTGGCGGTGCGGGCGGCCTCGACGGCGTCCAGGGCCTCGCGCACGGCCCGGTCGCCGAGCGCGTGGAAGTGCACCTGGAAGTCGAGCGCGTCCAGTTCGGTGACGTACCCGCGCAGCGCCGCCGGGTCGACGAAGCTGAGGCCGGTGTTGGCGGTGGCGCAGCCGCAGCCGTCCAGGTACGGGCTGGTCATCGCGGCGGTGAAGTTCTCCGCGATGCCGTCCTGCATGATCTTCACCGAGCCGGCCCGGAACCGCCCGTAGCTCAACTCGGCGCGGCGCCCGACGAGTTCGGGGATCTGCTCGGCGCCGCGGTCGCGCTGCCACCAGAGCGCGCCGGTCACCCGGGCGGTCAGCGCGCCGGAGCGGGCGGCGGCCAGGTAGGCGTCGGAGGGGTCGGGCATGCCGTTGAACTCGCCGAGCAGGGCGTCCTGCCAGCCGGTGATGCCGAGCGAGTGCAGCAGGCGCTGGGCGCGCAGCAGTCCGTCGAGCCGGTCGGCGGCGGTCGAGGACGGGATCAGTCGGGCGACCAGGGCGGTGGCGCCCTCCTGGAGGGTGCCACCGGGGGTGCCGTCGGCCTCGCGCTCGATCCGGCCGTCGGCCGGGTCGGGGGTGTCGGCGGTGAGGCCGGCGAGTTCCAGCGCCCGGGTGTTGGCCCAGGCGCCGTGGTGGTCGCGGTTGGTGAGGTAGACCGGACGGTCGGGGACGACGGAGTCGAGCAGGTGCCGGGTGGGCAGGCCGCCCTCGAAGCTCTCCATCGACCAGCCGCTGCCGGTGATCCACTCCTGCTCCGGGTTCGCCTCGGCGTACACCCGGATGCGCGCCAGGTAGTCGTCGACGCCGACGGTGCCGGTGAGGTCGCAGGACGCCAGCTCCGCGCCGCCGCCCACCGCGTGGATGTGGGCGTCCTGGAAGCCGGGCAGCAGCAGCTTGCCGGTGAGGTCGACGACCTCGGTCCTCGGCCCGATCAGCTCCCGGACCTCGTCGTGCCCGACGGCGGTGATCCGTTCGCCGGTCACGGCCAGGGCGCTCGCCCGGGTGCGGGCGGCGTCGCCGGTGTGGACGGGGCCGTGGGTGAAGACCAGATCGGCCTCGGTCATGGGTGGTGCTCCGTTCTCGGGTGGTCGTGCTTGGTCGTGCTTCGTGCTTCACGCGTCATGCGCCGTACGGGTCCTACCCGGAGGTCTCCCCCAGGAAGTACGGCGAGCGCCGCCGCCAGCGGGCCCAGGCCGCCGCCGGCAGCCCGCTGACGATCATCAGGATCACCACGGACAGCTCGAACCACCCGTTGTCGGCGGCGAGTTCGAAGTGGTCCGCGGAGTCGTAGAAGGTCCAGGCGAGGTAGCCGCCGACGGCGAGCAGCGCCGCCGCGCCCAGCAGCGGTCCGACCACCGCGCGCAGCCCCTCCAGCGGGGCGGTGCGCAGCAGGCCGCGGAACCGGACGGCGGCGGCGACGGCGGTCAGCGCGTAGTAGAGCGCGACGACGATGCCGATGGCGTTGACGGCGGCCGAGATGAGGTCGTTGACGGTCGGGATGGCGACCGAGCAGAGCGCCAGCAGGACGGCGATCCCGGTGATCAGCAGGGTTCCGGCGGCGGGGGTGGCGTGGCGGGGGTGCAGCCGGGTCCAGACCGGGCCGAGCACCCGGTCACGTCCCATCGCGTACATCCCGCGCGCGGTCGGGATCACCGAGGACTGCAGCGAGGCCACCGCGGAGAACATCAGCGCGATCAACGGCAGTGCGGCCAGCGGCTGCTGGGCGAGCTTGGTGCCGAAGTAGGTCAGCCCGTGGGCGCCGTTGTCGGCCAACTCGTCCAACGGCAGCACCCGTTGGAACGCGGTGCCGGCGAGCAGGAAGAGCAGCAGCATCACCACCAGGGCGATCAGGCCGCCCCGGGAGGCGTCCCGCGGGTCGCGGACCTCCTCGCCGACGCTGAACACCGACTCGAAGCCCCAGTAGCAGAAGACCGCGAGCACCATGCCCTGCGCGACCGCGTCGAAGGAGGGGATGTCGAAGGGGTTGTACCACTGGAGCGAGAACGGCTGGTCCCCGGCGAACAGCCCGTAGCCGCAGAAGCCGAGCAGCACGGCGTACTCGAAGACCAGCAGTGCCTTCTGCAGCCGGGCCGCCAGCTCCAGCCCGCGCACCGCGACCAGTGCGGCGGCCACCAGCACCACCAGGCCGAGCAGGGTGCACTGGACGGTCGAGTCGGCGTCGAGCCGCAGGCCGGCGACGCTGCGCAGGTGGGCCTGGTCGAGCAGTTGGATGACCGAGGAGCCGGTGACGGTCGTGGTGTACGCCATGAAGACCACGGTCCCCACGGTGTTCACCCACCCGGTCAGGAAGCCCAGCCAGGGGCTGAGGGTGCGGCCGACCCAGCGGTAGCTGCTGCCCGCGTCCGGATCGACGGCGTTCAGCCGCCCGTAGCCGCCGGCGATGGCGAGCACCGGCAGGAAGGCCAGCAGCATGATCGCCGGCAGGTGCAGGCCGACCACCCCGGCCATCAGGCCCAGGCCGATCCCGATGCTGCTCGTGGCGGCCGTGCTGGAGGCGGCGATCGCCGCTCCGTCCAGCAGGCCGAGCGACTGTCGCATCGCGACGTGGGAGGCTCGTGCGTCCGCTCTCGGACTGCCGCCCGTGTCCTTCACCGTCGATGCCAACGGATCACCGCCTTGGTAGTGGGGTGCGCGTGTGGGGGGAGCTCCCGCACCGGTCGGAGGGGGTGACCCGGGCGGGAAGTGCGAGCCATGAAACCGGCGGCGCCCGCACACGTCAATGCTGTTGTCATAAGGGCGCACCCGTGCGCCGGCCGTCGCGCTCCGCGCCGACCGCCCCCGGTTGAGCAAGGCCTGGAACGGCAAGGACGGCCAGTCCGCCAACGGCAGCGCCGGCGTCTCCGCCCAGATCAAGCAGGTCAAGAACTCCATCGGCTACGCGGAGCCGTCCTACGCCCAGGTCAACAACCTGAAGAGCGCCAGGATCTCCACCGGCGCCGCCAAGCCCGTCGAAGCCACCACCGCCTCCTCAACCGTGGCCGGCACCGACGGCGACCTCGCGCCCTCCCTCGACTACGGCACCAAGGCCGACAACGCCTACCCGATCGTCCTCGTCACCTACGAGATGGCGGCGGCGTTTCCAGGCCCCGGGCCGGCTGCCTCCTCGTCAGAGTTCGTCGAGGGGCTCGTCGAGGACGCCCTGGCGGGCGATGATGTAGCCGAGGTGGCCGCGGCTGCGGCTGCCGAGGAGTTCGCTGGCCTTCTGGATGTGGCTGGAGACGGTGCGGGTGCTCATGCCGAGGCGGGAGGCGATGGCCTCGTCGGTGTAGCCGTTGACCATCAGGCGCAGGACGTTCTGGCGGGTGCGGGCGGTCAGCAGCCGGGGGCGGTGGTGGCCCTGCTGGTAGGTGACGGGCTCGGCGCGCTCCCACATCAGCTCGAAGATCTTGAGCAGGTACTCGACGAGCGGCGGGAGTTCGATGAGCATGGCGGCGGCCTCGCGGTCGGCGCCGGCCGGGATGAAGGCGGTGGTGCGGTCGCAGATGATCACCCGGTCGAAAACCTCGTTCAGGGTCCGCACCTGGGCGCCCTGGGCGGTGACCTGCTCGATGTAGGCCAGCGTCGGGCCGTGCGAGCGCACGGTGTGCTGGTAGAGGGTGCGCTGGCGCACGCCCCGGCCGGCCAGGGCGAGGTCGCGCGGGAGCGCGTCGGCGAGCTGCTCGGTCCTGCGGCCGCCGCCCGGCTGGGCGGTGAGCAGTTCCTCGGAGCAGGCGGCGACGGCCTTCTCCAGCGCGGGGTTGATCTCCTCGCCCGCCAGCAGCCGGATCGGCAGCTTGGCCCGTCGCATGACGTCGCGGTAGGCGTGCTCGGCGGCGTGGAAGGAGGTGTGCAGCGCGGCGAGCCGTTCCTGGTGCTCCAGTACGGCGAGTTCGAGCGGCCGCGCCAACCCGGTGACGGCGATGTCGGGCGGGACGGGGGCCAGCCGGTCACCGGAGCCGGGCAGCGGGCGCAGCAGCCCCATGGCGAGCAGGCATTCGGGGGCTTCGCCGGTCGCCTCCCCCTCGGCCAGCGCCGTGCGGTAGAACTCGATGCCCCGGTCGCAGAGCTGGGGTGTTCCCCTTTCCGCGCAGTTGTCCTGGGTTGGGCACATCTGGGCATCCTTCCGGCTTCGGCATTGCGGTTTCACGAATGCCCGTACCGGCTACCGCCAGGCATCAGAACCGGCAAGATGGAGGTGACTGCCGTTCGGACGCCGCCCCCCGGGCTCCGACAGCCGTGAGTGTACGCCCAATGGGCGCGGAAATCATCGGCTGACAGTAGTCGGGTGAGCACGCAGGAGGGGGAGCCGACGGTGGCGGTCACGATCACGGCCGCGCCCGGCAGCGGTGACCCGGGGGATTGCCGGCGCAGCGCACCTGGCGCCCCGGCGGGGTGCCCGGAGCGGGCGGTCGGCGCGTGGAACGGCCTACAGACGGAAGGCACCCCCAGTTGCGAGCTGATTCCGACCCAGCGACACCGCCCGCCGCCCTCGCCGGCCTGGTGGACCAGCGCCTGGTACGACAGTTCGCGGAGGCCGCCGCCGCGCAGGTCGGCTCCGGCGCGGTCCGGCTGCTGGGCGACGGCGGGATCCTCCAGGCCTTCGCCAAGCAGCTGATCGAGGGTGCTCTGGAGCTCGAACTCCAGGAGCACCTGCGCGGCTCCGGCTCGGACCCCGGCTCCGGGTCGGGCTCCGGCTCCGGGCCCGGTCCCGGCACCAACGGCCGCAACGGCGCCCGGGCCAGACGGCTGCTCACCGAGATCGGCCCGGTCGAGGTGCGGGTGCCCCGGGATCGCGAGGGCAGCTTCACCCCCAAGGCCGTCCTCCCCCGGGCCCGGCGGCTGCCCGGGCTCGACCGGCTGGTGATCTCGTTGACCGCGCGGGGCCTCAGTTCGGGCGAGCTGGTGGCGCACCTGGCCGAGGTGTACGGGGTGGAGTTGAGCAGGGAGACCGTCTCGGCCATCACCGACCAGGTGCTCGACGAGCTCGCCGAGCGGCGCGGGCGGCGGCTCGACCCGGTCTACCCGGTGGTCTTCGTCGACTCGGTGCGCAGCGGCCGCTCGGGCGGGCCGCTGGTGCACCTGGCGCTCGGGGTCTCCGTCGAGGGCCGGCGCGAGGTGCTGGGCCTGTGGCCGGCCGCGGACGGGGAGCAGTGGCCGCAGGTGCTGGCCGGGCTCGCCGAGCGCGGAGTGCGAGAGGTCTGGGTGCTGGTCGGCGGCACCGGTGCGGCGCTGGCCGAGGCGGCGGCCGAACAGTGGCCGAGCACCGTGGTGCACGGCTCGGTGGCCCACCTGCTGCACGCGGCGCTGCGGCACGCGCCCGGCGAGGACTGGGCGGCGCTGTCGCGGGCGCTGCGCGGGACCTGTACGGCGGCGACCGAGGCGGCCGCGCTGGAGCGGCTGGCCGAGGCCGAGCGGCAGTGGGGGCCGAGCCACCGCGAGGTGTTCCGGGTGTGGCGCTCGGGCTGGCCGCTGCTGGCGCCCGGTTTCCGCTTCGGCCCGCAGGCGCGGCGGCTGCTGACGGGCGGAGGCGCGCTGGAGCGGCTGCACGCCCGGCTGCGCCGGATCGAGCAGTCCGCGGGCCGGGTGCAGGACGAACGGGCCGCGCTCAAGCGCGCCTACCTGGCGACGCTCGCCCTGGAGTCGCCGGCCGGGGCGGGGCGGCCGGGGGTCGAGGACTGGCCCGCCGTCCGCGGGGAGCTGCGCCGGGGCTCGCTGCGGCGCGCCGGGGTGCCCGTCTCCGCACGGCTCCCACCACTGATCTGACAGAGCCAGGCGGGGGTTGGATCATGTCTGTCTGTTTTTGACACGATCTGCCCGGGCTTCCGGTTCCCGCATTGCGTGTTCACGATCACAAAGAGAGCTTCCAAGCACGTTTGGGCCTTCGGCAGGATGCGTTCCAGAGCGAAGAGGGCAGACCGCCCTCCTCAGGAAGAGGAATTCGCGATGCCAAGCCTTGCCGTCCGCGTCCACAAGATGCCCGGGATGCGCACCGTTCGACCGGTCGCCGTGGTGGGCCTGCGACTCCACGACCGGCCGCGCCTGTCCGTGGTTTCCCTCACCGCCCACGACTCCCTCTGCGGGGACTCCGGCTGGGGTCCGTGAGCCTCGGCTCCGTCGACCACCCGATCCTCACCTTCTCGCACTGCTCCGAACAGACCTGATCAGAGAGGAACCGACGATGGCGAACCCGTTCGAGGACCCCGAGGCCAGCTACCTCGTCCTGGTCAACGACGAGGGCCAGCACTCGCTCTGGCCGGCCTTCAGCCCGGTGCCCGCCGGCTGGCAGCAGGTGTTCGGTGCCGCCGGACGGCAGGACTGCCTCGACTACGTCGAGCAGAACTGGCAGGACCTGCGGCCGAAGAGCCTGATCGCGCAGCTGTCCGAGCACTGACCTCGGCCACCGCCCACCGACCGTCGGAGGGCTGAACACCCGGCTTCCGTACGGGGATCCCCGCCGAGCGGCCGCTCACCCGGCCACACCGCCTCTGCGCCGACCGCGGAGAAGAAACGCGGAGCAGCCCGTCGCTCACCCGGCGGAGCACCGCGCCCGAGCCGCCGCTCACCCGGCCGCTCCCCGGCCCTTCCCCCGGCCGCCGGCACCACCCACAGCACGGATCGCACCGCACCACTGCGGCACGGACCGCACCGCACCGCACCGCCGCGAGCCTTGGCACCACCGCGAGCCGCCTCATCCTCGCGAGCCACCGCAGCACCCCACCCCCGCCGTACGGCCCCGGCATGCCGTCGGCGCGGTCCCGTGTCCGACATCTACGCGCGTGTATCGAACAGCGCCGGCGCGCCGGCATCCTCCGCTCCGTCACACCGCGCCGCACGGCCGCACCACCACACCGCGCCACACCGCGCCGCACGGCCGTCACCCGAAGCACACCCCCAGCACCGCAAGACGACCGCAACATCGCTCCGCCGACCGCCGGGCTGACCGCCCCGAGGTCAACCCAGCTCGCCGCTCCCGCCACCGCGGGGGCCAGCCGCACGAGGGAGAGAGTCACATGTCCGGGGTCCAGCAGACGCACAGATCCGAGCAGCGGCCGGAATCGGCCGAGGTCCTGTGCCGCGCCCGTCCCGACGCCCGTCCGACCCTCACCGAGCTGGTCGACGCCCAGGTCGCCCGCACCCCCGACGCCCCCGCGCTGTACGCCGAGGGCACCACCCTCACGTACGCCGAGCTGGACGCCCGCGCCAACCGGCTGGCCCGGGTGCTGGCCGCCCGCGGCCTGGGCGCAGAGGACGTCGTCGCGCTGGCCCTGCCGAAGTCCCCCGAGGCGATCGCCGCGATCCTCGCCGTCGCCAAGACCGGCGCCGCCTGGCTGCCCGCCGACCCGGCCTACCCGGCCGAGCGGCTGCGCCACATGCTGACCGACTCCCGCGCCGCCCTGGTGCTCACCACCGCCGAGGCCGCCGGGCAGCTGCCCGGGACCGGCGCCCCGCTCCTGCTGCTCGACTCCCCCGAGCACCGGGCCGAACTCGACGCCCAGCCGGACGCCCCGTTCACCGCCGCCGAGCGGGTGCGTCCGCTGAGCGCGCTGAACACCGCGTACGTCATCTACACCTCCGGCTCCACCGGCGTGCCCAAGGGCGTGGCCGTCACCCACACCGGGCTGCCCAGCATGATCGGCACCCAGGTCGCCGCCACCGGGGTCGGCCCCGGCAGCCGGGTGCTCCAGGCCTCCTCGCTCAGCTTCGACGTCTCCGTCTCCGACCTGTCCGTGGCGCTCACCACCGGCGCCGCGCTCGTCCTGCCGCGCGAGCAGAGCCAGTTGGTCGGCGAGCCGCTGGCCGCCCTGATCGACCGGTTCGGCGTCACCCACGCCGACATCGCCACCGCGATGATCTCCACCCTGCCCGACCTGCCGATGCCCTCGCTGCGCACCCTGATCGGCGGCGGCGAGGCCGTCTCCCGCGAGCTGGCCGCCCGCTGCGGCCGCGGCCGGTTGATGCTCAACAGCTACGGGCCGACCGAGGCCACCGTCATCGTCTCCATGAGCGAGCCGCTCACCGGCGAGGAGCAGCCGCCGATCGGCCGGCCCTGCCAGGACGTGCGCGTCCACGTGCTGGACGAGCGGCTGCGCCGGGTCGAGCCGGGCACCGTGGGCGAGCTGTACCTGGCCGGCCCGCACCTGGCCCGCGGCTACCTCAACCGCCCCGGTCTGACCGCCGAGCGCTTCGTGGCCGACCCGTACGGCGAGCCCGGGAGCCGGATGTACCGCACCGGCGACCTCGGCAGCTACCGCCCGGACGGCCAGCTGGACTTCCTCGGCCGGGCCGACGACCAGGTGAAGATCCGCGGCTTCCGGGTGGAGCTCGGCGAGATCGAGCAGACCCTCTCCGCCCACCCCGAGGTGCGCCAGGCCGTGGTGCTGGTCCGTGAGGACCGCCCCGGCGAGCGCCGCCTGGTCGGCTACACCGTCGGCGCCGCCGACCCGGCCGAGCTGCGGGCGTACTGCGCCGAGCGGCTGCCCGACCACATGGTGCCCACCGTCGTGGTGCTCGACCGGCTGCCGCTGACGCCCAACGGCAAGGTGGACAAGCGCGCCCTGCCCGCGCCGGTGTTCGGCGCCGGCGAGGAGGACGGCCGCGCCCCCGTCGGGGAGCTGGAGCACACCCTGGTCCGGCTGTTCGGCGAGGTGCTGGGCCTGCCCCGGGTGGGCGTCACGGAGTCCTTCTTCGAACTCGGCGGGGACTCCATCGTCGCCATCCAGCTGGTCTCCCGGGCGCGGCACGCGGGCCTCCAGCTCACCCCGCGCGAGGTGTTCCTCGCCCCCACCGTCGAGGCGCTGGCGCTGATCGCCCGTCCGCTGGAGGGCCCGGTCGTCGTCGAACCCGCCGGGGCCGGCCTCGGCGAGGTGCCGCCGACGCCCATCGTGCACTGGCTGGCCGCGCAGCACGGCGCGGTCGAGAGCTTCTACCAGTCGACCCTGCTCACCCTGCCCGCCGGCACCACCCGGGAGCACCTGGCCGCCGCCGTCCAGGCCCTGCTCGACCACCACGACCTGTTCCGCGCCCGCACCTCCCCGCTCGCCGAGCGCCCCTGGACGCTGCACGTGCCGGAGCCCGGCGCCGTCGCCGCGGCCGACGTGCTGAGCCTGGTCGAGGGCCCGGCCACCGCCGAGGCGCTGCGCGCCGCGACCGAGGCCGCCCGCGAGCGGCTGTCGCCCGAGGACGGCCGGATGGTGCGGGCCGTGCGCTTCGACGCCGGCCCGGAGCTGCCCTCGCAGCTGCTGCTGGTGATCCACCACCTGGTGGTGGACGGCGTCACCTGGCGCATCGTCGAGGAGGACCTGCTGGGCGCGCTCGACGCGCTCCGCGAGGGCCGGGCCGTCGAGCTCGCGCCGGTGCCCACCTCCTTCCGCCGCTGGGCCCAGCGCCTCACCGCCGAGGCCAACACCGACCGCCGCGCCGCCGAACTCCCACTCTGGCAGGCCGCGTTGGCCACCCCGGACCCGCTGCTCGGCGACCGCCCGCTGGACCCGGCGCGGGACACCTACGCCACCGAGGGCCTGCTGCGGCTGGTGCTGCCCGCCGAGACCACCCAGGCGCTGCTCACCAAGGTCACCGCCGCCTACCACGCCCAGGTCAACGACGTGCTGCTGACGGCGCTGGCGCTGGCCCTCGGCCACTGGCGCGGCCGGGAGACCACCGGGCCCGACGGCGCGGTGCTGGTCACCGTGGAGGGACACGGCCGCGAGGAGATCGTGGAGGGCGTCGACCTCCACCGCACCGCCGGCTGGTTCACCTCCGTCTACCCCGTCCGGCTCGCCCCCGGGGCTCTGGAGTGGTCCGAGGTCATCGCGGCCGGCCCCGCGCTCGGCCGGGCCCTCGGCCGGGTGAAGGAGCAGCTGCGGGCCGTCCCGGACAACGGCATCGGCTTCGGCCTGCTGCGCCACCTCAACCCGGAGACCGCCGCCGTCCTTGCCGACCGCGCCGACCCGCAGATCGAGTTCAACTACCTGGGCCGCTTCGCGCCCGAGGGCGTCACCGCCGAGGACGTGCTGGCCGGCACCGAGGCGATGTCCGAGGGCGCCGCGACGGGCCTCGCGCTCGGCCGGGTGCTCGGCCTGGACGCCACCACCGTGGACACCCCGCAGGGCCCGCTGCTGGTCGCCCAGTGGTCGTACGCCTCCGGGCTGCTCTCCGAGGAGCGGGTGCGCGCCTTCGCCGAGGCCTGGTTCGCCGCGCTGGGCGCGCTCGCCGAGCACGCCGAGCGGCCGGACGCGGGCGGGCACACCCCCTCCGACTTCCCGCTGGTCGAGCTGACCCAGGACGAGGTGGACGCGCTCGCCGCCCACCACGCCCCGGCCCGCCTGGTGGACGTCTGGCCCACCTCGCCGCTCCAGCAGGGCATGGCCTTCCACTCGGCGTACGACGCCGAGGGCGCGGACGTCTACACCTCGGTGGTGACCTTCGACCTGACCGGCCCGGTGGACGCCGACCGGCTGCGCGCCGCCGCCGAGGCGCTGCTGGTCCGCCAGCCGAACCTCAGGGCCGCGTTCCACCAGCGGCACGACGGCCCGCCGGTGCAGGTCGTCCCGGACGGCGTCGAACTGCCCTTCACCGTCCTCGACCTGAGCGGGCACGCCGACCCGGAGGCGGAGGCCGCCCGGGTCGCCGCCGCCGAGTACGGCCGCCGCTTCGACCTCGACCGCCCACCGCTGCTGCGCTACACCCTGCTCAGGCTCGCCCCCGGGCGCCACCAGCTGATCGCCTCCGCGCACCACATCCTGCTGGACGGCTGGTCCACCCCGCTGTTCGCCGAGGAGCTGTGGGGCCTGTACTTCGAGCAGCCGATGGCCCCGGCCGCCCCGTACCGCGAGTACCTGCGCTGGATCACCCGGCGCGACGGCGTGGCCGCCCGCGCCGCCTGGGCCCAGGCGCTGGCCGGCGCCGACGAGCCCACCCTGCTCGCGCCCGGCCGCTCGGCCGCCACCCCGCAGCTGCCGCTGCGCCTGCACACCGGGCTCACCCCGGAGCGCACCGAGGCCCTCGCCCGTACCGCCCGCCGCTACGGCGTCACCCTCAACACCCTGGTCCAGGCGGCCTGGGGCGTGCTGCTGGCCCGGCTCACCGGCCGCGAGGACGTGCTGTTCGGCACCACCGTCTCCGGCCGCCCGCACGACCTGCCGGGCGTGGAGCGGATGATGGGCCTGCTCATCAACACCGTGCCGGTGCGGGTGCGGCTGGACCAGGCGGAGAGCTGGGGCCAGCTGCTGCTGCGCCTGCAGCACGAGCAGTCCGCACTGCTGGACCACCAGCACCTCAGCCTCACCGAGATCCAGCAACTCGCCGGAATGGGAAGCCTGTTCGACACCGTCACGGTGTACGGGAACTACCCGGACCCGTCCGCCCTGGACGGCGCCGACCCGAGCGGCGCGACCGGCGTCACCCTCGTCGAGGACGTCGACAGCGCCCACTACCCGCTGGTGCTGGCCCTCACCCCCGGCGACGGCCTCCAGCTGCGCCTGGACCACCAGCCAGACGCCTTCACCGCCGACGAGGCCCGCGCCCTGCTGGACCGCTTCCTCGCCCTGCTCGACCGGATCGTCGCCGACCCGGCCGAACTCGTCGGCACCGTCGAGGTGTTGACGGCAGCCGAGCGCGCCGAGCTGGTCACCGAGTGGAGCGGCACCGGCACCCCGCTGCCGGAGGGCTCGCTGCCCGAGCTGTTCGAGGCGCGGGCCGCCGCCGCCCCGGACGCGATCGCGCTCACCGCCGACGACGCCGAGCTGACCTACGCCCAGCTCAACGCCCGGGCCAACGGCCTGGCGCTGCGGCTGGTCGAGGCCGGGGTCGTCCGGGAGACGCCGGTCGCGCTGATGATCGACCGCTCGGCCGCCCAGGTGGTGGCGATCCTGGCGGTGCTCAAGGCCGGCGGCCTCTACGTGCCGCTGGACGACGCCCAGCCGACGGAGCGGCTGCGGACCGTCCTCGCGGACGCCGGGGCCGAGCTGGTGCTGGCCGACGACGCGCACCGCGAGCACCCCGCGCTGGCCGGCCTCACGGTGCTCGACCCGCACGCCGAGGAGCACCCGGAGAACCTCGGACTTCCGCAGCGCGCCGACCAGTTGGTGTACGTGATGCACACCTCGGGCTCGACCGGCGTACCCAAGGGCATCGCCATCACCCACCGCGGCGTGGTGGACCTCGCCCTCGGCGGGCAGTTCACCGGCGGCGGCCACGAGCGGCTGCCGGTGCACGCGCCCTCCGCCTTCGACGCCTCCACCTACGAGATCTGGACCCCGCTGCTCTCCGGCGGCCAGCTGGTGATCGCCCCGGCCGGCCGGCTCGGCATCGCCGAGCTGGCGGCGGTGATCGGCCACGAGCGGACCACCTCCGCCTGGATCAGCGTCGGCCTGTTCAACGTGCTGGCCGCCGAGGCCCCGGAGACCTTCGCCGGGCTGCACGAGGTGTGGACGGGCGGGGACATCGCCTCGCCGGTCGCCATGCGGCGGGTCCTGGACAGCTGCCCCGGACTGCGGCTGGTCAACGTCTACGGGCCCACCGAGACGACCACCTTCGCGACGCACTTCCCGATGACCTCGGCCGCCGAGGTGCCCGCCGTCGTGCCGATCGGCCGGCCGCTGCCCAACAACCGGCTGTACGTGCTGGACGCCGGGCTGCGCCCGGTGCCGGTCGGGGTGGCCGGCGAGCTGTACATCGGCGGCAACGGCCTGGCCCGCGGCTACGTCCGTCGCCCCGGCCTGACCTCCGAGCGCTTCGTGGCCTGCCCGTTCGGCGAGCCCGGCGGCCGGATGTACCGCACCGGCGACGTGGTCCGCTGGACCCCTTCGGGTGACTTGGAGTTCGTCGGTCGAGCGGACGACCAGGTCAAGCTGCGCGGCTTCCGGATCGAACTCGGCGAGGTCGAGGCGGCGTTCACCGCCCACCCGGCGGTCGGCCAGGTCTGCGTGGCGGTCCGCCAGGACCAGCCGGGCGACAAGCGCCTGGTCGCGTACGTCACCGGCGAGGTGCGGGCCGAGGAGCTGCGCGACTTCGTCACCGACCGGCTGCCCGGCTACATGCTGCCGGCCGCGATCGTCGTCCTCGACGAGCTGCCGGTGAACCCCAACGGCAAGGTGGACCGCAAGGCCCTGCCCGCGCCCGACTACAACGGCGCCGACGGCGGACGCGAGCCTCGCAACGCCACCGAGCGGGCCCTGTGCGAGCTGTTCGCCGAGGTCCTCGGGCTCACCCGGATCAGCATCGACGACAACTTCTTCGAGCGCGGCGGGCACTCGCTGCTCGCCACCAAGCTGGTCAGCCGCGTCCGCGCCGGGCTCGGCGCCGAGCTGCCGATCCGCGCGCTCTTCGACAATCCGACGGTGGCCCTGCTGGCCGCCGCGCTGCCCGACTCCGCCGCGGCCCGCCCGGCCCTGCGGCCGGCCGGGCGGCCGGAGCGCGTGCCGCTCTCCTCCGCCCAGCAACGCCTCTGGTTCATCGAGCAGTTCGAGGGCGCGAGCGCGCTCTACAACACCCCGGTCGCGGTCCGGCTCACCGGCGCCGTCGACGCCGCCGCACTGGAGCGGGCCGTCCGGGACGTGGTGGAGCGGCACGAGGTGATGCGCACCGTCTTCCCGACCGTCGACGGACAGCCGCACCAACTGGTCACCGGTGCGGACGACTTGGCCCTGCACCGGGTGCGGGTCGCCGACGAGGCGGAGCTGCGGACCGCACTGGTCGCCGCCGGCGAGGAGGTCTTCGACCTCGCCCGCGACCTGCCGGTGCGCGCCACCCTGCTGTCGCTGCCGCACGACGAGCACGTCCTGCTGGTGCTGATGCACCACATCGCCAGCGACGGCTGGTCGGTCGAGCCGCTCTTCCGCGACCTCGCCGAGGCCTACCGGGCCCGCTGCGCCGGCGCCGAGCCGCAGTGGCGGCCGCTGCCCGTGCAGTACGCCGACTACACCCTCTGGCAGCGCGAACTGCTCGGCACCGACGAGCGGCCCAGCGCCCTGCTGAACGCCCAACTCGCCTACTGGCAGCAGGCCCTGGCCGACGCACCGGAGGAGCTGGCGCTGCCCTACGACCGGCCGCGCCCGGCCGTGCCGGGGCACCGGGGCGGCCTGGTCGAGGTCGCCGTCGACGCCGAACTGCACGGAAAGCTCGGCGAGTTGGCAGCGGCACAGAACGCCAGTCTGTTCATGGTGCTGCAGGCCGCGGTGGCCGCCCTCTACACCCGCCTCGGCGCCGGCACCGACCTGCCGCTCGGCACCCCCGTCGCCGGCCGCACCGACGAAGCGCTCGACGACCTGGTCGGCTTCTTCGTCAACACCCTGCTGCTGCGCACCGACACCTCCGGCGACCCGAGCTTCCGGGAGCTGCTGGACCGGGTCCGCCGCACCGACCTGGACGCCTACGACCACCAGGACATCCCCTTCGAGCGCCTGGTCGAGCACCTCAACCCGACCCGCACCCCCGCCCGCCACCCGCTCTTCCAGACCCTGGTGGCCCTGGAGAGCCGGGTCCCGGTGCCGGCCGCCTTCGGCGACCTGGGCTGCGCGGAGCACCCCTTCGAGCTGGACGTGGCCAAGTTCGACCTGTCCTTCCGCTTCACCGAGCAGGGCCCCCAGGCGGGCCTGACGGTGGCGGTCGAGTACGCCGTCGACCTCTTCGACCACGCCACCGTCGCCGCCCTCGGCGAGCGGCTGCTGCGGGTGCTGCGCGCCGCCGTGGACACCCCGGACGCGCCGATCGGCGGCATCGAGATCCTCGACCCGGCCGAGCGCGAGCGGCTGCTCACCGGCTGGAACGGCACCACGGCGCCCGTCCCGGACGCGACCCTTCCGGAGCTGTTCGAGGCCCAGGCCGCCGCCACCCCCGACGCGCCGGCCGTGGTCACCGCGGACGCCACCCTCAGCTACGCCGAACTGGACTCCCGCGCCGAGCACCTGGCGGCCCACCTGGCCGCCGCCGGGGTCGGCGCCGAGACGCCGGTGGTGCTGCTGATGGACCGCTCCGCCGACCTGCTGACGGCGATCCTCGCGGTGGCCAAGGCGGGCGGCGTGTACGTCCCGCTGGACGACCGGCACCCGGCCCAGCGGCTGCGGCGGATCACCGCCGAGACGGCCGCGGCGCTCGTCCTGGTCGACCCGGCGCACCGGGACCACCCGCTGGCCGCCGACGCCCCCTGCCCCGTCCTGCCGCTCACCGAGGGCTGGTTCGACGGTCCGCGCGAGCGGCTCGCCCACCGGGCCGCGCCGCACCCGGAGCAGCTCGCGTACGTGATGTTCACCTCCGGCTCCACCGGGGAGCCCAAGGGCATCGCGATCACCCACCGGGACGTGGTGCAGCTCGCCACCGACCCCTGCTGGCGGCACGACGAGGGCCTGCGGGTGCTGTTCCACGCGCCGCACGCCTTCGACGCCTCGACCTACGAGATCTGGGTGCCGCTGCTGTCCGGCGGCCGGGTGGTCGTCGCGCCGCAGGGCGACCTGGACGCGGCCGCCATCCGCGACCTGGTCAGGGTCCACGCGCTCACCCACGTGCACGTCACCGCCGGCCTGTTCCGGGTCATCGCGGAGGAGGACCCGGCCATCTTCGCCGGTGTGCGCGAGGTGCTGACCGGCGGCGACGTGGTCTCCGCCCCGGCCGTGCGCCGGGTGCTGGAGGCCGTCCCCGGCATCGCGGTGCGGGCGCTCTACGGACCGACCGAGACCACCCTGTGCGCCACCCAGTACCCGATGCCGGACGCCACGGCGGTACCGGGCACGGTGCCGATCGGGCGCCCGCTGGCCAACACCCGGCTGTACGTGCTGGACGCCGGGCTGCGCCCGGTGCCGGCCGGGGTGGCGGGCGAGCTGTACATCGCCGGGGCCGGCCTGGCCCGCGGCTACGTCGGCCGCCCGGCGCTCAGCGCCGAACGCTTCGTCGCCTGCCCGTTCGACGAGGCGGGCGGCCGGATGTACCGCACCGGTGACCTCGCCCGCTGGACGGCATGGGGGTCCCCCCGGCCGGTGGGGGCACCTCCCAGCCGCCAGGCTGGGGGCGCCGGGGGAGGCGTCCTGGAGTTCCTCGGCCGGGCCGACGACCAGGTGAAGATCCGCGGCTTCCGGATCGAACTCGGCGAGGTCGAGGCCGCGTTCACCGCCCACGAGAACGTCGGCCAGGCGCTCGCGGTGGTCCGCGAGGACCAGCCGGGCGACAAGCGCCTGGTGGTGTACGCCACCGGCAAGGCCACCGACGGCGAGCTGCGCGCCTTCGTCGCGGACCGCCTCGCCGGCTACATGCTCCCGGCCGCCGTCGTCGTCCTGGACAGCCTGCCGGTCACCGCCAACGGCAAGGTCGACCGCCGGGCCCTGCCCGCGCCCGAGTACGCCGGGGCGGCCGAGGGCCGCGCCCCGCGCACCGAGCGCGAGCGGGCACTCTGCGCCCTGTTCGCCGAGGTGCTGGGCGTGCCGACGGTCAGCATCGACGACCGCTTCTTCGACCTCGGCGGCCACTCCCTGCTCGCCACCCGGCTGGTCAGCCGCATCCGCGCCACCCTCGGTGCGGAGCTGCCGATCCGCACCCTGTTCGACGCGCCCACGGTCGCCGCCCTCGCCGCCGTCCTGCCCGGCGGCGAGCAGGCGCCCGCACCGAAGAAGGCCCGCCCGGCCCTGCGGCCGATGCGCCGCCCGCAGGCCTGACCGGCGGCGGGACGCGGGCCGCCCACCGGCGGCGGCCCGCCCCGCCCCTCGACCGCCCCGCCCCACCGGGCGGAGCGGCCCCACCAGCCACAGCAGCCGTACGTCGCCAGTCGGAGGCAGACCTTGATCCCGTTGTCGTTCGCCCAGCAGCGGCTCTGGTTCATCGAACAGTTCGAGGGTCCGAGCGCCCTCTACAACACTCCGTTCGCCCTCCGGCTGACCGGTGAGCTCGACGCCGCCGCCCTCGAGGGCGCGCTCGGGGACGTGGTGGACCGGCACGAGGTGCTGCGCACCGTCTTCCCCACCACCGACGGCCAGCCCCACCAGCACGTCCTCGCCGAGGGGCGCCCGCCGCTGCACCGGGTGGCGGCGGCCGGCGAGGCCGAGTTGCACGAGCTGATGCGCGAGGCCGCCGGGCAGGTCTTCGACCTCGCCGCGGACCTCCCGGTCCGGGCCTGGCTGTACGCCCTGCCCTCGCCGGACGAGCACGTCCTGCTGCTGCTCACCCACCACATCGCCAGCGACGGCTGGTCGGTGGCCCCGCTCTTCCGCGACCTCGCCGAGGCCTACCGGGCCCGCCTCGCCGGCGCCGAGCCGCAGTGGGAGCCGCTGCCGGTGCAGTACGCCGACTACACCCTCTGGCAGCGCGAACTGCTCGGCGAGGAGGACGACCCCGAGAGCGTCGTCTCCCTGCAACTCGCCTACTGGCAGCAGGAGTTGTCCGGCCTGCCGGAGGAGCTGGCACTCCCCTACGACCGGCCGCGCCCGGCCCTGCCGAGCCGCCGCGGCGGCGCCGCCGACTTCGAGCTGGACTCCGAACTGCACACCGCCCTCACCGAGTTGGCCTCCGAACGGCACGCCAGCCTGTTCATGGCGCTGCAGGCCGCGGTGGCCGCCCTCTACACCCGCCTCGGCGCCGGCACCGACCTCCCGCTCGGCACCCCCGTCGCCGGCCGCACCGACGAGGCCCTCGACGACCTGGTCGGCTTCTTCGTCAACACCCTGCTGCTGCGCACCGACACCTCCGGCGACCCCAGCTTCCACGAGCTGCTCGACCGGGTCCGCCAGGCGAACCTGGACGCCTACGACCACCAGGACATCCCCTTCGAGCGCCTGGTCGAGCACCTCAACCCGACCCGCACCCCCGCCCGCCACCCGCTCTTCCAGACCGTCGTCACGCTGAACGCGGAACGGGCCGGCGACCTCGCCTTCGGCGCCGCCGTGGGCACCCCCGTCGAGGTCGGCGAGGCGCAGGCCCAGTTCGACCTCAACTTCAACTTCGTCGAGCGGCTCGCGCCCGACGGCACCTGCCTGGGCGTGCGCGCCGCCGTCGACTACGCCGCCGACCTCTTCGACCACGCCACCGCCGTCTCCCTCGCCGAGCGGCTGGTACGCGTGCTGCGCGCCGCCGTCGCCGCCCCCGGGGCGCCGATCGGCACCGTCGAGATCCTCGACCCGGCCGAGCGCGAGCGGCTCCTCACCGGCTGGAACGGGCCGGCCGCGCCCGTCGCCGAGCAGAGCCTGCCCCGGCTGTTCGAGGCCCAGGCCGCCGCCACCCCCGAGGCCCTCGCCCTGGTCTCCGACACCGAGCGGCTCGACTACGCCGAGCTGAACGACCGCGCCAACCGGCTCGCCGCCCTGCTGCTGGAGCGCGGGCTGAGCACCGAGCAGCCGGTCGCGGTACTGATGGAGCGCTCCGCCGGGCTGCTCACCGCCGTCCTCGCGATCGCCAAGGCGGGCGGCACGTACGTCCCGCTGGACGACCGCTACCCGCTGGACCGGCTCCAGCACATCCTCGCCGACACCCGCACCGGCCTGCTGCTCGTCGACCCGGCCCACCGGGGCCACCCGGTGCTCGCCACCGGCGGCTTCGCCACCGTCGAGCTCACCGGGGAGCTGCTCGACGAGGCCCCCGCGGCGGACAACCCGGCCGTGCCGGTGCTGCCCGGCCAGCTGGTCTACGTGATGTACACCTCCGGCTCCACCGGGGTGCCCAAGGGCGTCGCCGTCACCCACCGCAACGTGGTCGACCTGCTCGGCAACCCGCACTTCCGGGCCGGCCACCACGAGCGGGTGCTGCTGCACTCGCCCACCGCCTTCGACGCCTCCACCACCGAGATCTGGGCGCCGCTGGTAACCGGCGGGGCGATCGTCCTCGCCGAGCCCGGCGAGCTGGACATCCGCCGCCTCGCCGAGACCGTCACCACCCACCGGGTGACCCTGGTCCAGGCCCCGTCCGGCCTGCTGCGGCTGATGGCCGACGAGAACCCGGCCGCCTTCCGCGACGTACGCCAGGTGTGGACCGGCGGCGACGTCGTCCCGCCGGAGTCCGTCCGCCGGATCCACCGGGCCTGCCCTGACACCGACGTGCTCGCGGTGTACGCGCCCACCGAGACCACCGCCATCAAGACCGTCTTCACCATGCGCCCGGGCGAGCCCGTCCCCGCCGTGGTGCCGCTCGGCAGCCCGCTGAACAACACCCGGCCGTACGTGCTGGACACCGCGCTGCGGCCGGTGCCGGCCGGTGTGGCCGGGGAGCTGTACATCGCCGGCGAGGGCCTGGCCCGCGGCTACGTCGGCCGCCCAGCGCTGACCTCCGAGCGCTTCGTGGCCTGCCCGTTCGGCGAGCCGGGCAGCCGGATGTACCGCACCGGCGACCTGGTCCGCTGGACCGCCGACGGCGTGCTGGAGTTCCTCGGCCGGGCCGACGACCAGGTGAAGATCCGCGGCTTCCGGATCGAACTCGGCGAGGTGGAGGGCGCGTTCACCGCCCTCCCGGCCGTCGGCCAGGCCTTCGCCGTGGTGCGCGAGGACCGGCCCGGCGACAAGCGCCTGGTGGTCTACGCCACCGGCGGGGCCACCCCCGCCGAGCTGCGCGCCGCCGTCGCCGACAGCCTGCCCGGCTACATGCTCCCGGCCGCCGTGGTCGTCCTCGACGCCCTCCCGGTGACCGCCAACGGCAAGGTCGACCGGCGTGCCCTGCCCGCCCCCGACTACACCGGGGCCGCCGAGGGCCGCTCCCCGCGCACCGACACCGAGCGCGCGCTGTGCGAACTCTTCACCGACGTCCTCGGGTTGGACCGGATCGGGATCGACGACAGCTTCTTCGACCTGGGCGGCCACTCGCTGCTCGCCACCAAGCTGGTCAGCCGCATCCGCACCGCGCTCGGCACCGAACTGCCCGTCCGGGCACTGTTCGACGCCCCCAGCGTGGCCGCGCTGGCCGCCGCCCTGCCCACCCCGGGCACCGAGGAGCCGGTCGCCCGTCCGGCCCTCGGGCCCGCCGCGCGGCCCGAGCGCGTCCCGCTCTCCCCCGCGCAGCAACGCCTGTGGTTCATCGACCAGTTCGAGGGCCCGAGCACGCTCTACAACACCCCGTGCGCCCTCCGGCTGACCGGCCCGGTCGACGCCGCCGCCCTCCACGCGGCCCTGGCGGACGTGCTCGACCGCCACGAGGTGCTGCGCACCGTCTACCCGACCACCGACGGACAGCCGCACCAGCTGATCCTGGAACGCCCCGAACTCCCGCTGCGCACCGCGGCGGTGGCCGACGAGGAGGAACTCCACCAGGCCCTCGCCGAGGCCGGCGCGGAGGTCTTCGACCTCGCCCGCGACCTTCCGGTGCGCACCACCCTGTTCTCGCTGCCCGGCGAGGAGCACGTCCTGCTGGTGCTGATGCACCACATCGCCACCGACGGCTGGTCCGTGGTCCCGCTGCTGCGCGACCTCGCCGAGGCCTACCGGGCCCGCCTCGCCGGCACCGCGCCGCAGTGGCAGCCGCTGCCCGTACAGTACGCCGACTACACCCTCTGGCAGCACGAGCTGCTCGGCACCGACGAGCGGCCCAGCGACCTGCTGAACGCCCAACTCGCCTACTGGCAGCAGGCCCTGGCCGACCTGCCGGAGGAGCTGACGCTCCCCTTCGACCGTCGCCGCCCCGCCGCCCCGAGCCGCCGCGGCGCCGCCGTGGAGCTCCGGATGGACGCCGGACTCCACGCCGCCCTGGTCGAGTTGGCGCAGCAGAGCCGGGCCAGCGTGTTCATGGTGATGCAGGCCGCGCTGGCCACCACACTGGGCCGGATCGGCGCGGGCACCGACCTGCCGATCGGCACCGTGGTGGCCGGCCGCACCGACGAGGCGCTGGAGGACCTGGTCGGCTTCTTCGTCAACACCCTGGTGCTGCGCACCGACCTGAGCGGCGACCCGAGCTTCCGCGAGCTGGTGGAGCGCGTCCGGGTCGCCACCCTGGACGCCTTCGAGCACCAGGACGTGCCCTTCGAGCGGCTGGTCGAGCTGCTCAACCCGGTGCGCTCGACCGCCCGCCACCCGCTCTGCCAGGTGATGCTCACCTCCGGCGGCGAGGCCGGGGAGATCAGCCTCGGCGGCCTGCCCGGCCGGGTCGAGCAACTGGACTCGGACCTCGCCAAGTTCGACCTGACCTTCGCCTTCAGCGAGAGCTTCGACGCGGACGGCGGGCCGGCCGGGCTGGGCCTGACGCTGGAGTACGCCGTCGACCTGTTCGACCGGGCCACCGCCGAGGCGACGGCCGCCCGCCTCGAGCGCGCCCTGCGCGCCGTGCTGGCCGACCCGGACCAGCCCGTGGGCCGGGTCGAGGTGCTGGCGCCCGAGGAGCGCGAGCAGCTGCTCACCGGCTGGAACGACACCCGGGAGGACCTCCCGCTCGGCACCTTCCCGGCGCTGTTCGAGGCGCGGGCCGCCGCCCGGCCGGAGGCCGTCGCGCTGTCCTTCGGCACCGAGCGGGTCACCTACGGCGAGCTGAACGAGCGCGCCAACCGCCTCGCCCGGCTGCTGACCGAGCACGGCGCGGGCCCCGAGCGGTTCGTCGCGATCGCCCTGGAGCGCTCGGTCGAACTGATCGTCGCCCAGCTCGCGGTGCTCAAGGCCGGCGCCGTCTTCCAGCCGCTGGACCCGCGCTACCCGGCCGACCGGATCGCCTACATGCTGGACGACGCCTCGCCCGCGCTCGTCCTCACCAGCAAGGCGCTGGCCGACGGCGTGCTCGGCGACAGCACCGTCCCCCGGCTGCTGCTGGAGGACCTGGACGCCTCCGGCCACCCGTCGCACGACCTCACCGGCACCGCGATCACCCCGCACTCCGCCGCGTACGTCATCTACACCTCGGGCTCCACCGGCCGCCCCAAGGGCGTGGTGGTCACCCACAGCGGCCTCGCCGCCATGGTGGAGAGCCAGCGACGCAACCTGGCCGTCACCCCGGACAGCCGGGTGCTGCTGTTCGCCTCGCCGTCCTTCGACGCGGCCGTCTGGGAGCTGGGCATGGCCCTGCTCACCGGCGCCCGGGCCGTCCTCGGCGACGCCGACCAGCTGCTGCCCGGCCCCTCGCTGACGGCGCTGATCGCCGAACAGGGCGTCACCCACCTGACCCTGCCGCCGACCGCGCTGGCCGTGCTCGCCCCGGACGCGCTGCCCCCGGGCACCACCCTGGTGGTCGCCGGCGAGGCCTGCCCGCCCGACCTGGTCGAGCACTGGTCGGCCCGGCTGCGGATGGTCAACGCCTACGGCCCGACCGAGTCCACCGTCTGCGCCAGCATGAGCAGCCCGCTCAGCGGCCGGATCGCCCCGCCGATGGGCCGGCCCGTGCTGGACACCCGGCTCTACGTCCTGGACGCGGCGCTGCAGCCCGTCCCGGCCGGGGTCGAGGGGGAGCTGTACATCGCCGGCGCGGGCCTGGCCCGCGGCTACCTCAACCGGCCGGGCCAGAGCGCCGAGCGCTTCGTCGCCGACCCGTACGGCGCCCCCGGCAGCCGGATGTACCGCTCGGGCGACCTGGTCCGCCGCCAGGCCGACGGCACCCTGGAGTACCTGGGCCGCACCGACCACCAGGTCAAGATCCGCGGCTTCCGGATCGAGCCCGGTGAGATCGAGGCCGTGCTCGCCCGGCACCCCTCGGTGGCCCAGGCGTTCGTGCTGGTCCGGGAGGACCGCCCGGGCGACCGCCGGCTGGTCGGCTACGCCGTCGCCCACCCCGGGCAGAGCGTCGACCAGGCCGCGCTGCGGGCCCACGTCGGCGCGTCCCTGCCCGACTACATGGTGCCCTCGGCGGTCGTCGCCCTGGACGCCCTGCCACTGACCGCCAACGGCAAGGTCGACCGCAAGGCCCTCCCGGCCCCCGACACCACCTGGCTCGGCTCCGGGCGGGCACCCGCGACGCCGCGGGAGGAACTGCTCTGCGGCCTGTTCGCCGACCTGCTCGGGCTGGAGAAGGTCGGCGTCGACGACAACTTCTTCGAGCTGGGCGGGCACTCGCTGCTGGCCAGCCGGCTGGTCGCGGGCCTGCGCGAACTGGTCGGCGAGGACGAGGAGATCGGCGTCCGCGCGGTGTTCGAGGCGCCGACCGTCGCCCGGCTGGCCGAGCGGCTCACCCTGGGCCCGGCCGCCGAGAGCTTCCCCGTCCTGCTGCCGATCCGCACCCGCGGCTCGCGGCCGCCGCTGTTCTGTGTCCACCCGGCCGCCGGCATCAGCTGGGTCTACACCGGCCTGCTGCGCCACCTCGACGCCGAGCAGCCGATCTACGGCCTCCAGGCCCCCGGCCTGGCCGACCCGAGCGCCCGCCCGGCCACCGTCGAGGAACTGGCCCGCACCTACCTCGCGCAGATCCGCGCCGTCCGCCCCGAGGGCCCGTACGCCCTGCTCGGCTGGTCCTTCGGCGGGGCCGTCGCCCACGCGATCGCCGCGCTGCTGCGCGAACAGGGCGAGGAGGTCCGGCTGCTGGCCCTGCTGGACGCCTACCCGGGCACCGGCGAGCCGGGGCCCGAGCAGTGGCGGGACGACCCGGCGCAGCTCGAACTGATCCTCGACTCGCTCGGCCACCCGGTCGGGGAGGTCACCGCCTGGCCCGCGGACGAGGACGGCTACGCCGCGCTCGTCCGGGGCGGCGAGGGCCCGCTCGCCGGCCTCAGCGGCGCCGGGGTGGCCCGGGTGGTCTCGGTCTTCCAGGCCAACGCCGAGCTGTCCCACGCGCTCCCGCTGCCCGGTTACGACGGCGACGCGGTGTTCTTCACCGCCGCCAAGGACCGGCCCACCGACGCCCCCGACCCGGAGAGCTGGCGCCCGTACCTGGGCGGTCGGCTCGACGTCCACGAGGTGTCGAGCACCCACGGCGCGATGACGAGCTCCGAAGCGCTCGCCGTCATCGGCCCGGTGCTCGCCGCCCACCTGACTCCCTGACCAGTCCGCCCCACCGACTCAGCACCCCTACCGACCGCAGGCAACCGACCTGCGCACACCACGCGGGCCGCACCCGGCCCGCCCACGGAGAAACGGACACCACCATGACCACTGCGGCCATCCCCGACACCTGGCGTGGCATCACCCCGTCGCCGATCACCTCGACCGACGCCTACAACGGCTTCATCGCCGCCAACGTGATCTTCGCGCTGGACCGGATCGGCCTGCTGGAGTCGATCGGGCGCGGCGAGCCGCTCTCGGCCGCCGAGGCCACCGCCCAGGCCGGCGACACCGCCCGCACCGAGGCCGTGCTGCGCGCCGCCGCCGACTACGGCTACCTCAAGGCCGACGGCGACGCCTACCTGCCCACCGAGGCGGGCCTGGAGATCGCCGCCGCGCGCGGCTACTTCACCTGGGCCGTCGGCGGCTACCACGACGTGTTCGGCCGCGCCGGCCACCTGAGCGCCGGCACCCACCGCTACAACGAGGACGTCTTCCGCGACGAGGCGATGGTCGCCCTCGGCTCCGCCCAGTGCGACCAGTCGATGTTCGCCGCCCAGCTGACCGACGTGCTGAACGGCATCGACTTCCGCACCATCGCCGACCTGGGCTCCGGCACCTCCGCCCGGGTGCGCCGCGTGGTCTCGCAGCGCGAGGGCACCCGGGGCCTGGGCATCGACATCAGCCGCCCGGCCACCGACATCGCCCGCCGCGACATCGTCGAGGCCGGCATGCAGGACCGGGTCACCGCCGTCCGCGCGGACGTGCTGGGCCTGCTCGGCACCCAGATCGACAACGACGCCGAGGCCGCCGAGGTGGCCGAGGTCGACACCGTGATGAGCTTCTTCCTGCTGCACGACCTGCTGGCCGACCCGACCACCCGCTCCTCGATCTTCACCCGGATGCGGGAGGCCTTCCCGAAGGCCCGCACCTTCGTCCTCGGCGACACCATGCTGCGCGACCCGGGCACCTCCGAAGGCGCCCAGCCGGTCTTCTCGGTCGGCTTCGAGCTGGCGCACGCGATGATGGGCGTGCCGCTGCACACCAAGGCCACCTACGAGCAGCTGTTCACCGACGCCGGCCTGCGGATCGACCGCGTCGAGGCGCTGGCCACCCCGCACTCCTGGCTCTACGTCCTCCAGGCCGACTGATGGCCGCCCCGTCGGGCGCCAGATACCTGCTGGCGCAGAACGAGCACCCGTACCCGCCGCTGCCGTCGGTGCGGGCCGCGCTCGCCGAGGCCAGTGCCGACGTGCACCGCTACCCTGACTTCCGTCCGGAGCGGATCGCCGGGATCGTCGCCGACTGGCAGGGCGTCCCGGCCGGCCAGGTCGTGGTCGGCCACGGCTCGGCGGGCGTGGCACTGGACCTCTTCCACACGGTCGTCGAGCCCGGCGACAACGTGGTGCACTCGGACCCCTGCTTCGACGCGTACCCGCTGTTCTGCGAGATCGCCCGGGCCGAGGCCCGGCCGGTCCCGCTCGGCCCCGACGCCCGGCACGACCTGGCGGCGATGGCCGAGCGGATGGACGGGCGCACCCGGATCGTCGTGCTGTGCAACCCGCACAACCCGACCGGCACGGTCTACTCCTGGGCCGAGCTGACGGAGTTCTTCCGCCGGGTGCCGTCCACCGCGCTGATCCTGCTCGACGAGGCGTACGTCGACTTCGCCCAGGGCTGGCAGGCCCCGGACGTGCCGGCCCGGATCGCCGAGTGGCCGAACCTGGTGGTGCTGCGCACGCTGTCCAAGTCGCACGGCATCGCGGCGCTGCGGGTCGGCTACGCGCTGGCGGAGGAGTCCGTGGCCCAGCGGGTGCGGGACCACCAGGTGCCGTACGCGGTGAACCGGCTCCAGGAGGCGGGCCTGCTCGCCTCCGTCGCCGCCGGGGACGAGATGGCGCACCGGATCGCCGAGATCGCCGCGGAGCGGGAGCGCACCGGGGCCGAACTGCTGCGGCTCGGCTGGACGGTGGCGCCCAGCGTCACCAACTTCCTGTGGGTCGACGCCCCCGGGGACCAGCTGCCGCTGCGCGCGGAGCTGGAGCGCCTGGGCGTGGCCGTCCGCTACTACCCGGGCCTCGGCATCCGGGTCGCCATCGGCGAGAAGGACGCCAACGACGCGGTGATCGAGGGTTTCGCCGCCGTCGCCCCGCTCGCCCCGGCCCACCCCGTCGCACCCTGACGCCCGGCGCCCTGAGCACCCCGGGTGCGTCAGGGCGCACCCCGGGCACTCCCCGCACCTGCGGAACCGCCCGCGCCTGCGGAACTGCCCGCACCTGAGGCACGTCCTGCACCTCCCGCACGCCGCACCACCGCACACCCACGCACACCCCGAAGCGCCGCCGTCGGCGCAGCGAAGGAACCGCCATGCACCCGCTGTTGGCCCGCCCGGAGTTCCGGCGCTACCTCGTCGGGCAGACCCTGTCCGTCCTCGGTGACAGCGCCCTCTCCATCGCCCTCGGCATCTGGGCCAAGGTGCTGACCGGCAGCAACTCCGCCGCCGGTCTGGTGCTGTTCTGCTTCTCCGCGCCGCTGCTGCTGCTGCCGCTCGGCGGCCTGCTCGCCGACCGGGTCCGCCGCAGGCCGCTGCTGGTCGGGGTCAACCTGGCGGTGGCGCTGTCGCTGCTGCCGCTGCTGCTGGTCGACGGCCGGGACACGGTCTGGATCATCTACTGCACCGCCACGGTCTGCGGTCTGGCCGGGGCCGTCCTGGCTCCGGCGCAGAGCGCGCTGCTGCGCAGCATACTGACGGAGCGTCAGGACTTCGGCGCGGCGGCCGGGCTGACCCAGAGCGCTCGGGCCGGCACCACCCTGGTGGCGCCGTTGGTCGGCTCGGGGCTCTACGGCTGGTTCGGCGGGCACGCGGTGGCCGTGGCCGACCTCCTCGTGCTGCTGCTGGCGGCGCTGAGCTTCCTCACCCTGCGGGTGGAGGAGGTCAAGCCGGAACCCTCGGGCCTGCGGTGGCGCCGCGAGGTGCTGGCCGGCTTCGTCCACCTGCGCGCCTCGGTCGGGCTGCGGTCGCTGGTGGCGGCCACCGCCGTCTCCGGCTTCGTGCTGAGCCTGCTCCAGCCGGTGCTGTTCGCGCTGACCCAGCACGGGCTGCACCGCTCGCCGCAGTTCCTCGGCGTGCTGGAGACCACCGAGGCGGTCGGCGCGCTGGGCGGCTCGGTGGTCGGCGGTCTGCTGATCGGCCGGCTCGGGCCGCGCCGGACGGTCATGGCGGGGTCGGCGGTGTTCGGCCTCGGGACCGTCCTGCTGCTCGCCTCGTCGCTGTACGTGGTGGAGGTCGGCCTGGTGATCGCGGGCGCGGGCATCCCGGCCGCCATGGTCGGGCTGGCCACCGCCGCCCAGGCGTCCACCCCGCCGCAGCTGATGGGGCGCGCCCAGGCGGCCGTCAACCTCTCGCTCACCGCACCGCAGGCGCTGGCCGTCGGCGTCGGCTCCGGCCTGGTGGCCGCCCTGGACTTCCGGGTGGTGCTGGGCGTGATGGTGGTCGGCGCGCTGCTCGCGGCCGCCCACCTGATCGGCAAGCCGGAGGCCCCGACGGAGCCGCCGGGCGCCGAGTCCGAGTCCAAGTCCGAGGACAAGGACGAGGACAAGGACGAGCCCCGGACCGAACCCCAAACCGAGCCCCGGCCGGAACCCCTGCCCGAACCCCGGCCCCGGCCCGAATCCGCATCCGAGCCCCGGCCCGAGGGCGCGCCCGCGCCCGAGGGCCCGGCCGAGCGGCAGGACGCCAAGGACCTCCAGGCCGGCTGACCGGCCCCGGCGTACCCGCCCCGCCCCACCCCACATACCTGCACGACCCCGCACGTCCGATCACCCGATCACCCCTCAGCACCTCCCGTCCTCCTCACGAGAGAGCTCCTCCGATGACCGACCGTTCTTCTCCCGCCGCCACCCCGATCCCCGTCGCGCTGGACCACGTCGAGTTCTACGTGGCCGACCTGGGCGCCGAGACCACCCGGCTGACCGCGGAGTACGGCTTCGAGCTGCTCGTCCCGCCGACCGAGCGCGGCGACGCCGCCGAGCGCTGCCTCTCCGCACTGTTCGGCCAGGCCGACATCCGGCTGCTGGTCACCCAGCCGCTGGCCGCCGGCCACCCGGCCACCGACTACCTGGAGCGCCACGGCGACGGCGTGGGCGCCCTCGGCCTGCGGGTGTCGGACGCCGCCGACGCCTTCCACGTCCTGACCGCGCGCGGCGCCGCCGCCCTGCGCGAGCCGCAGGCCGCCGACGGCTGCGTCACCGCGGTGGTCGACGCCTTCGGCGACGTGGTGCACACCCTGATCGAGCGCGGCCCCGAGGTCCCGGCCGGCCGCATCCCCGGCCTGCCCGACCCGGCCCCGCTGACCGGCGAGGGCCAGGTCGGCCTGCGCTCCGTCGACCACTTCGCCGTCCTGGTCCCGTTCGGCGAGCTGCGCAAGACCGAGCACCGCTACCGCGAGGTCTTCGGCTTCCGGACGATCTTCGAGGAGCGGGTCGAGGTCGGCGCGCTCGGCATGGACTCGGCCGTCGTGCAGAGCGCCGACCGCAGCGTCACCCTCACCCTGATCGAGCCGCTCACCGCCGACGCGGGCGGCCAGATCGCCTCCTTCCTGGCCGGCCACGACGGCGCCGGGGTGCAGCACGTCGCCTTCGCCGCCGAGGACGCGGTGCACTCCGTCTCCGTCATGGCCGAGCGCGGCGTGCCGTTCCTGCGCACCCCGCAGACCTACTACGACGCGCTGCCGGACCGCCTGACGCCGCTGCGGCACTCCTTCGAGCAGCTGCGCGAGCTGAACCTGCTGGTCGACCAGGACCACGACGGCCAGCTGTTCCAGATCTTCACCCGCTCCCAGCACCCGCGGAACACCTTCTTCTTCGAGGTGATCGAGCGCATCCGGGCCCGCAACTTCGGCAGCAACAACATCCGCGCCCTCTACGAGGCCGTGGAACTCCAGCGCAACGCCGGCGAAGTGGCCGGATGAGCGCGTCCGTCCGCAGCGAACCCCCGGCCGACGTGCGCCCGGCGCTGTCCGTCGCGGAGTACGCCGACCGGGCCCGGGCCGTGCTCGCGCCCGAGGTCTGGGAGTGGCTGGAGGGCGGCGCCGAGCGCGAGTTGACCCTCGCCGCCAACCGGGCCGCCTTCGACCGGGTGGGCCTGGTGCCCCGGGTGCTGACCGACGTCGGCACCCGGGACACCGCCGCCACCCTGGTGCGCAGCCGGGCGGCGCTGCCGGTGGCGGTGGCACCCGTCGCCTACCACCGGCTGTTCCACCCCGAGGGCGAGCTGGCCTCGGCCCGCGCCTCGGCCGCCGCCGGCGTGCCGTTCACCGTCGGCACGCTCAGCAGCGTCGGCTTCGAGGAGCTGGCGAAGACCGGTGCCACGCTCTGGTTCCAGCTGTACTGGCTGCGCGACCGCGGCCGGCTGCTCGACCTGGTCAGGGCGGCCGAGGAGGCCGGCTGCGAGGCCCTGGTGGTCACCGCCGACGTGCCGTACATGGGGCGCCGGCTGCGTGACGCCAGGAACGCCTTCGCGCTGCCAGACGGCGTCCGCGCGGCGCTGCTGGAGGGCGGCGCCGCCGGGCGGGCGCACCGGTCCACCACCGCCGTCTCGGCGGTGGCCGCGCACACCGCCGAGCTGCTCTCCCCCGGCGTCACCTGGGCCGATCTCGAGTGGCTGCGCGGGGAGACCGAGCTGCCACTGGTGGTCAAGGGCGTGCTCGACCCGGCCGACGCGCGGCGGGCCGCCGGCATCGGCGCCGCGGCCGTGGTGGTCTCCAACCACGGCGGCCGCCAGCTCGACCGGGCCGTGCCCGCGCTCACGGTCCTGCCCGCCGTCGCCGAGGCGCTGGCCGGCGAGGACTGCCAGGTACTGATGGACAGCGGGGTGCGCGGCGGCTCGGACGTGCTGACCGCGCTGGCCCTCGGCGCCACCGGGGTGCTGCTGGGACGCCCGCTGATCTGGGGCCTGGCGGCCGGCGGCGAGGCGGGCTGCACCGAGGTCCTCGACCTGCTCGCCGCCGAACTGCGGCACGCGCTCGGCCTCGCGGGCTGCGCCGACCTCCGGACCGCCGCCGAACTGCGCACCACCACCCTGCCCTGCACCACCTGGAGCACCCCGTGACCACCACCTCCGCACCGCACGACCTGCTGCTGGCGGGCCTGCACACCTCGCTCGCCGACCCGGCGATGACCTCGATGAACCTGCTCAACGAGATCTCCATCCGCTACCCGGAGGCGGTCTCCTTCGCGGCCGGCCGCCCGGCCGAGCAGTTCTTCGAGACGGACGCCGTCCACCGCCACCTGGACCGCTACCTCGACCACCTGCGCACCGAGCGCGGGCTGACCGAGGAGCAAGCCCGCCGCCAGGTGCTCCAGTACGGGCGGACCAAGGGGATCATCCACGACCTGATCGCCACCCACCTCGCGACGGACGAGGGCATCGAGGTGCCCGCCGAGTCGATCGTGGTGACGGTGGGCTGCCAGGAGGCGATGTTCCTGGTGCTGCGGGCGCTGCGCCGCGGCCCCGAGGACGTGGTGCTGGCCGTCTCCCCCACCTACGTGGGGCTGACCGGCGCGGCGCTGCTGGCCGACCTGCCGGTGCGGGCCGTCGCCGACGGCCCGGACGGCGTGGACCTCGCCGACCTGCGCCGGCAGCTGGCCGCCGCCCGGGCCGAGGGACTGCGCCCGCGGGCGCTGTACCTGGTGCCGGACGTGGCCAACCCGAGCGGGGCCAGCCTGCCGCTGGAGCTGCGCCGGGAGCTGCTGGCGCTGGCCGGCGAGGAGGACTTCCTGCTGCTGGAGGACAACCCGTACTGCGTCTTCGCCGGTGAGGAGCGGCTGCCCTCGCTCAAGGCGCTGGACACCGGGCGGCGGGTGGTCCACCTCGGCTCCTTCGCCAAGACGGCCCTGCCGGGTGCCCGGGTCGGGTACGTGGTGGCGGACCAGCTGGTGGCGGACGGGCAGGGCGGCACCGCGCTGTTCGCCGACCTGCTCGGCATGGTCAAGAGCATGACCACGGTGAACACCTCGCCGATCGCCCAGGCGGTGATCGGCGGCGCGCTGCTGGAGCACGGCCACAGCCTGCGGGCCGCCAACACGGAGGTGGCCGCGCTCTACCGGCGCAACCTCGCGCTGGTGCTGGAGGGCCTGGCCCGGCGCTTCCCGCCCGGCAGCGGGGTGACCTGGAACGAGCCGCGCGGCGGGTTCTTCCTGGTGCTCACGGTGCCGTGCGTGGTGGACGACGCGCTGCTGGAGCGCTCGGCCTCGGAGTACGGGGTGATCTGGACGCCGATGTCGCACTTCTACCCGGGGGCGGGCGGGGAGCACCAACTGCGGCTCTCCGTCAGCCAGGTCGACCCGGCCACCGTCGACCGGGGGCTGGACGGGCTGGCCGCGCTGCTCACCGCGCACTCCTGACCCGCGGGGCCCCGGCCCACCCGGAAGGGGCGTCCCGTCGAGGGCGCCCCTTCCGGCGTACGCGTCGAGCGGTCGCCGCCGACTGACCGACCACCGCGTCCGACGGCCACCCGCGCGCGGATCTCCCGACGCACCGACCGCGGCCGCTTTCCCCCGTCCGGACGGTGCCGACACGAAGGATTGCCGCCAGAATGGTCTGGTCGCGAACCGTCGTGACCGGAACGGCCGTTGGGGGCGATCATGGACGAGGCTCGGAACCTCCGGGGCGGCGGCGGGTGGTCGCTCGCCCCGGTCGCGATGCTGCGCCACGCGGGCTACCCGCTCTCCCTGCTGGACCGCGTCGTCGACTCCCCGACCGCCCGGGCCGCCGACACCGTGCTCGCCCTGCGCGACGAAGCCGTCGAGCTGGGGCGGCGGTTGAAGGCCGCCCTGCGTGCGGAGCGGGCCGGCACCCGGGGCGACCTCGCCTCCGGTGTCGGCATGCTCCGCCCTTTCCCGCCCGCCGACCTCGCCCGGCTCGAGGCCGAACTCGGCCCGGCCGCCCTGGACTCGGCCAAGCGCTACCAGGACGCGGTACGGGCCCTGGACACCCACTGGGCGGCGTTCGAGCAGCAGCACGGCGCCGCCCTCGCCGCCGCCCGCGGGGCGGTCCTGGACCTCTTCCGCGAGCCCTCCCTCCAGCAGGTCCTGCTGCTGTCCAACGACGCCCGCTTCGGGGAGTTCACCGCCTGGATCGCCTCCGGCGGCGCCGGCTCGGACGGACACGTCAGGCGGATGACCGACCTGCTCGCCATGTACCTCCAGCGGGTCACCACCAAGAACGAGACCCACGCGCACTTCGGCCCGCTCGCCGTCGCCCGAACGTCCCCGCGGGGCCCCGCCGGCATCACCTGGTCCACCGGCCCGCTGCGCCGGGTCGCCCGGCTCAGCCACTGGGCGGGCGAGGCGATGGCCGCGGTCTTCAGCGCCCGGCCGGAGGCCTTCGAGACGGTGCGCCCCCGCCGGCGCCCGCTGGCCTTCGCCGAGGGCCCGGTGGTGCGGCTGTACGCGTTCGAGGCCACCACCGGCATGCCGGACGGCTGGTGCTTCGTCGCGGTGAGGACCGACACCTTCGACGCCCACCGACGCTGGCTCTGGGAGCGCTGCGACGGCGAGCGCACGGTGGCGCGGCTGCGCGCCGACTGGGCCGGACGGCCGGACCGCCCGGCCGACCGCACCTTCGACCGGGTGCTCGCCGAACTCGTCGACCAGGACTGGCTGGTCGGGCGCTGGGAGATCCCGATCGGATCCACCGACGTGCTGCGCTCGCTCGCCGGGCACCTCCCCGACGGCTCCCCCGACCTCGCCGTGGTGCGCCGCTTCGAGGACGGGCTGCGCCGCTTCGCCGAGGGCCCGACGGCGGGCCGCGCGGCCCTGCTCGGCGAACTCAAGGAAGCCTTCGAGGAGGTCGCCGGGACGCCGGCCCACCGCTCCGGCGGCCGGCACTACGCCGACCGCGGCATCCTCCACGAGGAGGCCTACAGCCCGGTGCGGGACGTCGTCCTCGGCCCGGACGTCGCCGAACTGGTCAGCCGCGAGCTCTCCCCCGTCTACGACCTGACGCTGCTCGTCCCCCGACTGCGCGTCCGCCGCGAACTGGCGATCCTGCACCACTGGACGGCGCGGCGCTTCGGCCTCGGCACGCCCGTACCGCTGGCGGACTTCTACGCCGCCTTCTTCGCCGACCGGCCGCTGCTCGCCGCCCGGTGCGAGGAGGTGGACCGGGAGATCGCGGCGCTCGACCGGGAGGTCGTCGCCCTGCTGCTGGACGGCGCCGAGGACGGCCGACCGGAGAGCGTCGTCGAGCGGGCCGGGCTGGAGGAGCTGCTCGCCCGCCACCCGGCCGCCCCGCCCGCGCTGTGCAACCCGGACGTCATGCTCGCCGCGCCGGACGCCGCGGCGATCGGGCGTGGCGAGTTCCTCGCCGTCGTCGGCGACTGCCACGCCGTCCGCGAGGCGCTCACCCACTCGAGCTTCGCCCCGCTGCTCCAGGCCGAGGCGCCGGAGCTGCTCGACGGGATCCACGCCCGGTACCGGGGGCTGCTCGACGAGGACGAGGTGCTGGTCGACCTCTCCCGCTCGCACCCCGACAAGACCGCCGCCCAACTCACCTACCCCTGCCCGGACCTGGAGGTGTACGGGCGCTCCCCGAAAGCCCGCGGCGACGTCCTGCGGCCCGACCGGCTGTACCTGGTGGCCACCGCCGACCGGGTGGAGCTGCGCGCCCACGGCCTGACGGGCCGGCTGAAGCTGCTCGCCCCGCTCGCCGGCGGCCCCGGCATCCGCCAGGACCCGCTCTCCCCGTTCGCCTTCCCCCGGCACTTCGGCGGCGTCGGAGTCCGGGACCGGGACCGCGACCACCTGCCCCGCATCCGCTGCGGCCGGGTCGTGCTGCACCGGGAGCGCTGGCGCATCCCCGCCGGGGCGCTGCGCGGCTGGAGCCCGGGCGTCCACCGGTCCAGGGGCGACGCCGCCGAGTTCGCCGCCGCCCGCGGGCTGCGCCGCGAACTCGGCCTGCCGCGCCGCGGCTTCCTGAAGATCCCCGGCGAGCCGAAACCGGTCTACGTCGACTGGGAATCGCCCCTCGTCGTCCGGCAGGTCTTCCGGCTCGCCCGGAGGACGGCCGCCGCCCTGGAGTTCACCGAGATGCTCCCCGCCCCGGAACACCTCTGGCTCGACATCGGCGGCGAACGCTACACCAGCGAGCTGCGCTGTGCGGTCTTCTCACGCCGTTCCCCCTGAGCGCTCCACGCCGAGCGCTCCGTCTCCCGTGCTCCACCACCAGTGCTCCACGTCGAGGACGCCACGCCCTCACCGACCGAAGGCACCGCCATGACCAAGAGCTGCATCGTCCAGTTGCCCTTCCCCTCCAGCCACGACCCCGACCCGAAGCTGGCGCGCTACTACGACGACTACGACCGGCGCTTCCGGGCGATGCTGCCCGAGTACTTCATCCCGACCGACGGCCTGTGGGAGATGCCGCTGTGGGTCGCCCACCTGACCGCCCTGCTGGACACCGCGGGCCTGGACTCCGTCTTCCGCGACCTGTCCCGGACCCCCGCCGAGCCGGAGCGGTGCGCCGAGCCGCTCCTGGACGCGACCGCCGCCGGAGACCTCGTGCTGATGTCCCCGCTCGCCCAGAACCTGCGCCTCGCGCTGGAGGTGGCCGAGCGGCTGGAACGAGCCCGCCGGCGCGTCGTCCTCGGCGGCAACATGGCCCCGCTGGCCCCGGACGGTGCCGTGCACGCCGTCCACCGCGGCCAGCTCGACGCCGCCTTCGTACACCGGCTGGTCGAACTCGCCTCCGGCTCCGGCGGAAGCCTGGAGAAGCCCCTGCTGCCCGGGCTGGTGTCCGACCGGATCACCTGGGCGCCGGACTACCGCCACCTCGCCGGCTACCAGGGCCGCGTGCCGCTGCTGCGGCTCAACGCCAGCCACGGCTGCCTGTACCAGTGCTCGTTCTGCGGCGACGCCTGGAGCAGGCAGCTGACGCTGGTCGCCAGGGACGCGCTCGCCCGGGAGGTGGACGAGCTGACCGCCCGGTTCCCGGACACCCGGCTCTTCTACATCGGCGACAAGACCTTCGGCCAGTCCCGCGAGGCCGTCGGCAACCTGCTGGACGTCTTCCGCGACCGCCCCGGCCACCGGTTCATCGTGCAGACCCACGTGATGCAGGTGAAGGAGTGGATCGTCGACGCCATGCTCGAACTCGGCGTCGTCGCCGTCGAACTCGGCTTCGAGTCGGCCGACTCGCAGATGCTGAAGCGGCTCGACAAGCTCTCCCGCGGCCTGGACGACTACACTTCGAAGATCCGTCAACTCAGCGACGCCGGGCTGAAGGTCGTCCTCAACATGATGGGCGGCCTCGACGAGGAGACGGAGGCCTCGCACGGCCAGACCGTCACCTGGATGCGGGAGAACGAATCGGCGCTGTGGCTCTTCAACCTGTACAACTTCGTGCCGTACCCGCTGACCCCGGACTTCCCCAGGCTGCGCGAGCGCATCTTCAACTGGGACTTCGCCGACTGGCGGGAGGACGCCCCGGTCGTCTACCGGCCGCGGCACCTGTCCCCGCAGGACAGCTGGGACCTGTTCCAGGAGAAGATCGCCACCGCCCACGACGTCATCCGCGGCCCCCGGCCCGCACCCGTCCCCGTGCCCGCCGTGCGGAAGGACTGACATGACCGAACTCCCCGACTTCGAGGCCCTGCAGCACAGCGTCTCGCCCGAGGACTTCGAGCAGGACCCGCTGCCGGGCTGGGCCGGCGTCGGCACCCTGTTCGGCGCCCCGACCACCACCGCCGACCGGGTGGACGTCGGCGGGGCGGGCTGGGTGGTGTCCGGCGTTCCGTTCGACGCCACCGCCAGCTCCCGGCCGGGCGCCGCGGAGGGGCCGCGCGCCGTCCGCCAGGCCAGCCTGGTCTTCTCCAGCTACCTCACCAGCCTCGGCCAGTGGCGGATGCTGGACACCCGCACCGGCCGGACCTTCCGCTACCGCGCGCCCCGCGTCGCGGACGCCGGCGACCTGCACGTCTACCCGACCGACACGGTGAAGACCTTCCAGGCCGTGGCCGCCGAGAGCCGCCGCCTGAGCCGCGACGCCCCGCGCCTGGTCTTCCTCAACGGCGACCACTCCTGCACCTTCCCCACCTTCGCCGGCTTCCGCGCCGGACGCCTCGACCGCGGCGCCGGCCGGGTCGGGTTCGTCAACATCGACCACCACTTCGACTTCGGCAACTGGAGCACCCTGCACGGCCCGCTCTACCACGGCTCCAACTCCCGCCGGATCAGCGAGATCCCGCGGATGCGCCCCGAGGACATCGCCTTCGTCGGTGTCGGGGACGTGACGAAGTACGACCAGTTCCGCGGCCTGCTCGAACGCGGCTTCCACGTCGTGCCCGGCTCCGCGATCACCCGGGACGGCGCCGCCGCGGCGCTGCGCCCGGTGATCGAGGAGCTCGGCTCGCGCTGCGACACCGTCTACGTCTCCCTCGACATCGACGTGCTCGACAGCGCCGCCGCGACCGGCACCGGGCACGTCACCATGGGCGGCATCACCATCGGCGACCTCCTCGACGTCTACGAGGAGCTGCGGGCGCTGCCCGTCGGCGCCCTCGACGTCGCCGAGATCGCGCCCCGCTACGACCCGTCCGGCGGCACCGCGCAGATCGCCGCCCGGCTGCTCTTCGAGTTCCTGTTCCGCACCGAGGTGGCCCCGGCCGAACTCGCGCCCTGGGCCACCGGCGGCACCCCCTCCGCACCCCGGGAGCACCGGTGAGATTCACGCCCCACGAAGCGCAGTTCGACTGCACCCCGCTGGTCTCCGGCGCCCCCGCCGAGCGCGAGCGCGCGCTGGACGCGCTCGCCGCCGAGGCCGTCGAGGTCGTCCACCGGGTCGGCTACGCGGTCTTCCGGATCGGCCGGCTGCGGCTCGGGGTCGAGGACAGCCGCCGGCTGTCCACCGGGATCGTCGAGCGCGTCCGCACCGCGCTGATCGCCCGCGGCGCCCCCGAACGGATGCGGCTGGAGGTCGACCGGGCGCAGCAGACGTACGTGCCCGAGGGCTACCCCACCCGGACCCTGCTGCCCCACCACGACGGGCAGCACTGCTCGTACCTGACGCCCAGCCTCCGGGACGCCCCCGACTGGGACCCGGCCCGGCGCACCTACGGTGACTCCGGGTACACCACCACCCCCGCGCACAAGATGTACCAGGGCATCTTCCTGCCCGAGGTCGGCGAGGGGCTGAGCGTCACCACGTACTACGACTGGCTCGGCGTGATCAGCGAGGTGCTGGAGCGGCGCGGCGTCGACCGGGGCGCGGACCCGGTGGCGTCCGCCGCGCGCTGGCTCGGCGACAACCTGAACCGCGGCCTGGAGCGCCAGCCCGAGCACGGCTGCGCCTACCCCTCGGTGGGCGCCATGCTCGGGCTGGAGGAGCCGCTCTGGCACGGCCTGTCCTTCCACCACGGCGAGGCGGAGCTGACGAAGGAGGAGCGCCGTCGCTACCCGGCCGCCGCGCCACTGGCCCGCGACTGCCCCTGCGGCGAGTGCCGGGGCGAGGCCGCCCGGCTCTTCTGCCACCTGGTACTGATGGCCACCGGCCTGACCTGGGCGCGGTTCCGCCGCCGCTGGGAGGTGCTCGCCCCGGGCGAGCAGTGCGACCTGCTGCTCGGCCACAACCTGACCATGCTGCACGGCGGCCTGGCCGGCGGCGCGGGGCGGATCATCGAGCCGCTCTGCCTGGTCGTGGACGAGCCGTCCGGCCCCGCGTACGAGCGCTGGCTGGCCGCATCCTGGCGGCGCACCCTGCCCGGAGCTCGCTGATGGCCGGGAGCCCGCCGACGCGGGGGGCGCCCGCCACCCTGGCCACCCCGGTCGACCTGCACCTGCACACCCGGCACTCGGACGGGGACGAGGCGCCGGCCGACCTGGCCCGGCGGTGCGTGGAGGCCGGGCTGAGGGTCGCCGCCGTGACGGACCACAACACCCTCGCGGGCGTCGCCGCCTTCGAGCGGGCGGCCGACGGGCGCCTCACCGTGGTGCCGGCCTGCGAGATCACCACCGTCTGGCGCGGCGGCGAGGCCCACTGCCTGGCCTACTTCGTCGACCCCGGCGACGGGCCGTTCCGGCGGCGGATCGGGCGCGTCCACGACGCCGAGCTGGCGTGGTGGCGCGGCTGGGCCGAGCGGGTGCGGGCCCTGGGCGTGCCGCTGGACCGGGCCGGGGTCGAACGGTGGATCGGCGGCGACCGGGTGGCCCACGTCGACGACTACCTGGCCCTGCTGCTGGACGCCGCGCGGGGCGACCCCAGGTTCGCCCCGTACACCGAGGGCGGCGACCGGTTCGCCCGCCTCGCCGCCGACTGGTGCCGGCCCGGCCGGCCGCTGCACGTCGAACACCCCTGCTACCCCGACCTGGTGGACGTGCTGCGCTGGATCGAGCAGGCGGGCGGGGTCGCCGTGCTCGCCCACCCCGGCCCGCTCACCGCCGGTCTGAACGCCCCGGAGTGCGCCGCGCTGCTGGAGCCGCTGCGCGCCGCCGGGCTGGCCGGCCTGGAGGTGTGGACCAGCTGGCACACCCCGGCCGACAGCGCCCGGCTCGCCGAGGCGGCCGGGCGGCTCGGCCTGGTCGCCACCGCCGGGTCCGACTACCACGGGGCGCGGGTCAAGCCCTGGGCGCCGCGCCCCGGCCTGCTGCCCGCGCTCCCCGCCGATCCGCTCGCCGTCCTGGACGCCCTGCACGACCGCCGTCCGCCCGTCCACTCCACTCCCAGGTGAGGCTGTGACCACCGTCAACGACCCCCAGACCGGCTCCGGGCACGCCGCCTGGCAGCTCGCGCCGGTCGTCGTGCTCCGCCAGGCCGGCTTCCCGATGGAGCTGCTCGCGCCCCTGGTGGACCCGGCCGCCGCCGAGGAGGCCCACGCACTCGTCGCCCACGGCCGTCGACTGCGGGAGCTGGCCGAGGAGTTGAAGGCCGTCCTGCGCCGGCACCCGGTGCCCGGCGCCGCCCGGCTGTCCTCCACGGCCGGCTTCCTGCTGCCCGTCCCCGGGCCCGCACTGGCCGCCGCGGCCGCCGCCGTACCCGCCGACGCCGCCACCGTCCTGCACGCCTACCAGGACGCCGCCCGGCACTTCGCCGAGGAACAGGAGCGCTTCTCCGCCCGGCACCGGGACCGCCTCGACCGGGCCGGGGCCGCCGTGGTCGAGGCCTTCGCCGACGAGCGGCTGCGGCAGGTCCTGCTGCTCTCCAACGACTCCGCCTACCCCACCTTCGCGGCCTGGCTCGACGGCCACGACGGCGGGACGGGCCGGCGCACCCGTAAGATGACCGACCTGCTGACCATGTACCTCCAGCGGGTCACCACCAAGAACGAGACCCACTCGCACTTCGGCCCCTTCACCCCCGGCCGCCTGGGCACCGCCCCCGGCATCGCCTGGTCCGGTGAACGGGAGCTGGACCGGCGGGCGCTGTTCAGCCACTGGGCCGCGGAGCGGCTCGCCCGGAGCGCCGCCGCCGTTCCCGGCCTGCTCGACCACGCCCGGCCCCGGCGCCGCCCGCTGTCCTTCCTGCGCGACGGGAGGATCGACCTCTACGCCTTCACCACCCGCGACGGCCTGGACACCGACTGGGACTTCCGGCACCTCGGCGGGCGGCCGGTGGAACCGTACGAGGCCTGGCTGTGGCGGCACTGCGACGGCGAACGCACCCTGCGCGAACTGCGGCAGGCCTGGCAGGACGAGCTGCGCTGCCCCGCCCCGTTCGACCGGGTGCTCGCCGCGCTCGCCGACCACGAATGGGTGGTCGTCGAGTTCGAGATCCCGATCGGCGACCACCGCCCGCTGGCCGCCCTGCGCGAGCAGCTGCTCGCCGCCCCCGCCGACCTGGCCGCCCCGCTGCTCACCGCGATCGACGGCTTCGAGGCGGACCTGACCCGCTTCGCCCGGCTGCCGCTGCCCGAGCGCGCGGCCGCGCTCGCCGCCACCAAGGCCCGGTTCGAGCAGCTGACCGGCGGCCCCGCGAACCGCAACAGCGGCCTGCACTACGCCGACCGCAGCATCCTGTTCGAGGAGGCGCTCGGCCGGCCGGCCGACCTGACCGTCGGCCCGGACCTCGCCCGCTTCATCACCGACGAGCTGGCCGTCGTGTACGAGACCGTGCTGGCCGGCCCGCGCCTGCGGATGCGGCGCGAACTGGCCGTCCTCACCCGGTGGGTGGCCGAACGGTTCGGCCCCGGGGTGGAGATCCCGCTCGACCTGCTCTACGCCGAGTTCTTCCGCGACCGGGACGCCATCGCCCGGGAGTGCCTCGCCGTCGAGGCCGAACTCGCCGAACTCGACCGGGCGATCGGCGCGGCCCTGCTCGGCGAGGCCGCGACGGACCCGGACCGCTCCGAGGTCGTGGTGGACCGGGAGCGGGTGGCGGCCGTCCTCGCCGCGCGGCCCGGCGGCCCGCCGGCGCTCTGCGACCCGGACATCCTGTTCGCCGCGCGGAGCCGGGAGGACCTGGCCGAGGGCCGGTTCACCGCCGTCATCGGCGACTGCCACGCGGTGCGCGAGGTCATCACCCACACCAGCTTCGGCCCGCTGGTCCAGGAGCACGTCCCCGAGCTGCTCCCCGAGGTGTACCGCGGCTACCGGTCCCTGCTCGCGGACGACGAGGTGCTCGCCAACCTGTCCCGCGGCCACCCCGACAAGTCCTCCACCCAACTCGTCTACCCCTGCCACGACCTGGAGGTCTACGGCCGCTCCGGGCAGTCCCGCGACCGGGTGCTGCAGCCCTCCCAGCTGTACCTGGTGCTGCGCGGCGACCGGCTGGAACTGCGCGCCCACGGCGTCGCCGGCCGGCTGCGCCTGATGGCGCCCCCGGCCGGCGGTCCGAGCATCCGGCAGGACCCGCTCTCCCCGTTCGCCTTCCCCCGGCACTTCGGCGGCGCCGGGCTGGACGCGCCCGAGCTGGCGCACATCCCGCGGATCCGCTGCGGCCGGGTCGTGCTGCAGCGCGAGACCTGGCGGATCCCCGCCGAACGGCTGCGCGACACCGGCGCCCTCGGCCGGCAGAAGGGCCGGGACGACGCCGCCCGGTTCGTCGCCGCCTGCCGGCTGCGCGCCGAGCACCGGCTGCCCCGGCACGTCTTCGTCAAGGTCCCCGGCGAGCCCAAGCCGGTCTACGTCGACTGGGACTCCCCGCTGCTGGTACGGCAGTTGGTCCGGCTGGCCGGCGGGGCCGACGGCACCCTGGAGGTCTCCGAGATGCTGCCCGCCCCCGACCAGCGCTGGCTGGAGGTGGACGGCCACCGGTACACCAGCGAACTGCGCTGCGCCGTCTTCTCACCGGGGGACGGCCTCGCGACGGCGGACGGCCCCGAGGCCGGGGACGGCCGGCGGTCGGAGCCGCGCGGGTGAGCACCGACACCGCCGTCCGTCCGAACTCCGGCTACCGCCGCGTCCTCGGCGCCGCCGCCTCCTCCGCCGTCGGCGACGGCATGCGCTTCGCCGCGCTGCCGCTGCTGTCCGCCGCGGTGCTGCACGACGCCTTCCGGGTGTCCGCGGTCACCGCGGCGACCACGCTGCCCTGGCTGTTCTTCGCCCTGCCCGCCGGGGCGTACGCCGACCGCTTCGAGCGCCGGCGGCTGATGGTCCTCGCCGACCTGCTGCGCGCCGCGGTGCTGGGCCTCACCGTCGTGCTGCTCGCCGCCGGCCGGCTCGGCTTCTGGCCGCTGGTCACCGCCGCGTTCCTGCTGGGCGTCGGCGAGGTGCTGTTCGACTGCGCGTCCTTCGCGCTGCTGCCGGGCGTCGTGCCCAAGGAGCGGCTGGAGTCGGCGAACGGCCGGCTCTTCGCCGTCCAGACGGCCGGGCGCGACCTGCTCGGACAGGTGGTCGGCGGCGTGCTGTTCACGGTGGGCCGGGCCGTCCCGCTGCTGCTGGACGCACTCTCCTTCCTGGCCTCCGCGGCGCTGCTGCGCGGCGTGCGCGCGCCCGAGCCCGAACCCGGCCCCGCCCCGTCCCCCGGTGGGCGCCGCCTCCTGGCCGACATCCGCGAGGGCGTGGCGTTCGTCCTGCGCGACCGCCTGCTGCGCGCCCTGACCGTCTCCGCCGGCGTCGTCAACGCCGTCTACCTGGGCCAGATCGCCGTCCTCGTCATCCTGGTGCGCGACGTGCTGGAGCTCCCGGACTCCGCGTACGGGGCGCTGCTGGCCGCCGGGGCGGTCGGCGGCGTGGCAGGCGGCGCCGTCGCGAGTCGGCTGACCAGGGCGATCGGCCGGGCCCCGGCGCTGGTCGGCAACCTGGTCCTGACGGGCGCCGCCGGCCTGGCGGTGGCCGCCACCGACCGGGTCGCCGTCGTCGCCGCCGCCTACTGCCTGGCAGGTTTCGCCCTGATGGTCTGGAACGTCGTCGCCGTCTCGCTGCGCCAGACGATCATCCCGGACCGGATGCTCGGCCGGGCCACCGGCGTCTACCGGCTGTTCGCCTGGGGCACGATGCCCCTCGGCGCGCTGGTCTTCGGCCGGGTGAGCGCCTCGGCGGGGCCGCGCGCCGCCTTCGCCCTCGGCGGCGCCGTCACCCTGCTGACCTGCCTGCCGATCACCTGCACCCTGCTGCGGGACGGCAGGCTGACCGACCGTCACGAGACACCGGAGGACGCCCCATGAGCGAACGCTTCGCCGCACTGGACCGACTGGCCGAACAGTGGGGCCTCAGCGGCCTCGAACTCGTCGGCAAGGGACTGGAGTTCACCGTCTTCCGGGCCCGGGCGCGGGACGGCGCACCGGTCGCCGTCCGGCTCGCCCACCGCCGCTTCGACTCCAACGCCAACGACCCGCACGTGGACACCCGGGCCCTGCTCGTCCAGGAGCACGCCATCGCCCGGCACCTGGCCGAGCACGGCCTGCCCGTCGCCCGGGTCCGCGAGCTGGTCCTCGCCGACGACCCGAACTCCCCCGACGTGCTGCTCTCCGACTACGTCACCGACGACGGCTCCCCGCTCGACTCCCACGCCCTCGGGGAGCTCCTCGCCCGGCTCCACCGGGTGCCCCCGCCGCCGCTGCGCCCCGTCGCCGCCGAGGGCGGCACCACCGCCGAGGCCCTCGCCGCCCGGATAACCCGCCGCTGGGCCGAACTCGCCCACCGCGTCGACGACTGGCCCGCGCCCCCGGCCCCCGGGCTCCTCGCCCGCCACCTCTCCCCGCTCACCGGGAGCAGCCTCCTCCACCTCGACGTCCGCAGCTCCAACATCCGCCGTCACCAGGGCCGCACCACCGCCCTCCTCGACTGGTCGAACGCCCTGCTCGGCACCCCCGCCCTGGAGTTCGGCCGCCTCGCCGAATACGCCCGCTACCCGGAGAACGACCTCGACCTCACCGCCCTGCGCGCCGGCTACGCCACCCTCGCCCCCGTCCCCGCCGAGGACGACCCCTGCCTCCTCGCCTGCCGCCTGGACGCCGCCCTGATGCTCGCCCTGGTCTTCCTCTCCGAAGCCCCCGACCCCGCCCTCGCCCCCACCGCCACCGCTCACGCCCGCGACCTGGCCCTGCGCCTCGCCCACTCCTGACCGCGGCCCACGCGAAACGCCCGGCCGGGGTCTCCCGGCCGGGCGTTCGCGCCACACTCCCCGGGCGGATACACCCACGGCAAGTCGTCGGCGGGCGGGAAAACCGGCGGTGCAGCTTGCTGCCACCGTGACGGGCTGTCCTCGGGCGCGCCGCGGGGTCATGCTGACCCTGGGCCCGTCGACACCGCGGCCGCCGAGCAGCCGGGTGAGGGAACCGCCATGACCATCGAGAGCACCGCGATCGTCGCCCCGGCACCCGCCGCGGCGCCGGTCCGCCGGGGCGTGCGGCACCTGGTGCACTGCCCTCCCTCGTGGGACCGCTACCTGCTCGCGGCCCCCGCCACCGGCGAGGACCGCTTCCTGCTCACCGGCGACATGCCCGGCGACCACCCGCTGTTCAACGACGGGCCCGGCCAGTTCCACGACCCGCTGGTGGTTGCCGAAGCCCTCCAGGAGACCGGCGAGTTCATCGGCCGCCAGTACTTCGGCATCGCCGCCGACCGGCCCGGACTCTACCAGCGGTTCGGCCTGCGGCTCACCGACCTCGCCGCCTGGCGCACCGGCCCCGACCCGGCCCGGATGACCGTCGAACTGTGGGCCGCCCCCACCGGCACCGCTTCCGGCGCGCCGTCCGGGCTGGACCTGCGGCTGGACGTCTCACTGGACGACGTGCCGTGCGCGACCGGCGCCGCGGCCCTCGCCTTCCCCCCGGCCGCCCGCGGCGGCCCCGGCTGGCCGCTGCGGGCCGCCTGGCCGGCCCCTGCCGTGCGGCCGGTCACCCCGGCCGAGGTCGGCCGGCTCGACCCGGCCAACGTGGTCGTCGCCGAACCCACCCCGGCGCCCAGCGGTCGGCTCAGCACCTGGGTGCTGCCCAGCCGGCAGAACCCGGCGCTCGGCGCCGCCGCCGGCGGACGGCTGTCCGGCACGCTGCTGCTGGAGGCCGTACGGCAGTGCGCGGTGCTGACCGCCGGACGGGCCGTCGGGCTGGTGCCCGAGCGGTCCGTGCCGGCCGGCTGCGAGATCCGCTTCCACGGCCGGCCCAGGTCCGCCTCGCCGCTGCGCTGCGCGGCCGTCCCCGGGGCGCTCGACCGGGACGCGGCCGGCCGGCCCGCCGTCCCGGTCACCGTCACCCTGGTCCAGGACCGGGTGACCGTCGGGGAGGCCCGGACGCTCGTCGTCCAGGACTTCTGAGGGGGACGGACCCCACGGGGGGACGGACGAGGTGGCAGACGGGGGCGTCGCCGCGGGGAGCGGGTGACGGGCGGAGCAGACAGGGGGGCAGGGGTGAGGTTCCGGATCCTGGGACCGATGGAGATCGAGGGGGACGGGGGACCGGCGGTACCGCTCACCCCGGGGCCCCCGAAGGTGCGGACCGTCCTGGGCACCCTGCTGGTGCAGGCCAACCAGGTCGTGACGGTCGACACCCTGGTGGCCGAGCTGTGGCGGGACGCGCCGCCGCGCACCGTCAGCACCACGCTCCAGGTCTACATCTCCCAGCTGCGCAAGCTGCTGGACGCCGCCGACCCCGGGCGCGGACGCGACCTCCTGCTCACCCACGCCCGCGGCTACCGGCTCGCCGTCGAGGACGGCGGGCTCGACCTGGCCGCCCTGGAGGACCTGCACCGCCGCGGCCGGGAGGCCCTGGCCGCCGGCGACCACCGCGACGCCGCCGACCTCTACCGCAGGGCCGCGGCCCTGCGGCGCGGCCCGCTGCTCTCCGACACCCCGCACGGCCCGCTGCTGGAGTCCGTCGCCACCCAGCTCGCCGAGGCCGAGAGCACCGCCCTCGCCCACCGGATCCACGCCGACCTGCAACTCGGCCGGCACCACGAACTGATCGGCGAACTGCGCACGCTCACCGCGCGGTACCCGCTGCGCGAGGAGCTGCACGAGCACCTGCTGCTCGCCCTCTACCGGGCCGGACGGCAGGCCGAGGCCCTCCAGGCCTTCGCCGCGCTGCGCACCCACCTGGTCGCCGAACTCGGCGTCGAACCCGGCCCGTCGGTGCAGCGGCTGCACGGGCGGATCCTCACCGGCGACCCCGGGCTGCTGCGCACCCCGGAGCCGGCGGCGGGCGGCCCCGCCACACCGCGCGGGCCGGCCGCCGAACCGCCCGACGTCCGGGCCGGCACCGCGCTGCCCGCCGCCGACCCGGCCTTCACCGGCCGCGGGCCCGCCCTGGCCCTGGTCGAGGAGTTCCTGCGGAACGCGCCCGCCGGCACGTTCGTCGCGATCGCCGGCCAGCCCGGGGTGGGCAAGACCGCCCTCGCCCTGGAGGCCGCCCACCGCAGCGGGCCCGCCTTCCCCGACGGCCGGCTCTTCCTCGACCTCCAGCCCGAGGCCGGCCGGCCGCTGGGCGCGGTCGAGGCGGTCACCGCCCTGCTGCGCCGGCTCGGGGTCCGGCCGGCCGCCGGCGCCGGCGCCGGCGAGCTCCTGGACACCTGGCAGCAGGAACTGACCGGGCGCCGGCTGCTGCTGGTGCTGGACAACGTCGACTCCGAGGCGCAGCTGCGCCCGCTGCTGCCCGGCACCCCGGGCAGCGCCGCGATCGTCACCGGCCGCCGGCTGCCGGTGGGGCTCGGCGGGATCCGGCCTGTGGTGCTGGACGTGCCCGATCCGGCCGAGTCCCGGCGGCTGTTCGCCGCGGTGGCGGGCCACGGGCGGGAGGCGGCCGAGCCGGAGGCCGTCACCGAGCTGCTGGAGCTGTGCGGCCACCTGCCGCTCGCCGTCCGGATCGCCGGGGCCCAGCTGACGGCCCGTCCGCACTGGAGCGCGGCCACGCTGGTGGAGCGGCTGCGCGAGGAGCGGACCCGGCTCGGCGAGCTGCGGATCGGCGGGCTCGACGCGCGGGCCGCGCTGGTGCGCGCGTACCGCGACACCGGGCCGGTGCTGCGGTGGGCGTTCCGGCTGCTCGGGCTGCTGCCGGCCGGGCCGTTCGGGCCGGCCGCGGCGGACGCCGTGCTGGGGCTGCCGCGCTCGGAGACCACCCGGCTGCTGGACGAACTGGTCGACGACCGGCTGCTGGTGGCGGGCCCCGAGCAGGGGCGCTACCGGCTGCCGGAGCTGCTGCGGGTGCTGGCCGTGGAACGGCTGGCGGACGAGGAGGGGCCCGCCGAGGCCGCGGCCGCCGTGGAGCGGCTCTGCACGGAGTACGCCCGGGCCGCCACCCAGGTCACCGCCGTGCTGACGCACGGCCTGTCGGCCGACGGCGCCCGGTGGGACACCGCCCAGCTGCGGCCCTCCGACTGGTTCACCCGGGAACGTGACGCGCTGGTCCGGGCCGTCCGGCAGGCCCACGGGTACGGCCGCTGGGCCGCGGTGGTACGGCTCGCGGGCGCGCTGCGCGGCCACCTCGAGGCGCACGCCGACTGGAGTGCCTGGGCGCGGACGCACACCCTCGCCCTCGACGCGGCCCGCCGCTGTGGCGACCGCGCCGCCGAGGGTCGCATGCTCCGCTCGCTCGGTGACCTCGCCTGGGAGCAGCGGCGCCCGGCCCAGGCCGAGGAGCACTACGAGCTGGCCCGGCGGATCACGGAGGAGACCGGCGACCGCGCCGAACTCGCCCTCACCCTGGTGGGACTGGCCGAACTCCATTGCGACCGCGGCGAGTTCGGCGCGGCGGCGGAGCTGCTCGCGGCCGCCCCCGACGTCGCCGAGCCGCGCCCCCGGTTCGAGGTGCGGCGCGCGCTGGCCCTGCTGGCCCTGGCGGGCGAGGACCACCTCGGCGCCCTCGCCCACTTCACCGCGTGCCGCGACCTCGCCCTCGCCCTGCACGACCGGCGGCTGGAGTCCTTCGCCCAGCGCGCGATCCACGCGCTGCACGGCGACCGGCCGGCCGCGGCCCGGCCCGTCGAGTTCCGCCCCGGCGTCTGGCGCCTTCCCCGGCCGGCCCCGTACGTCCTGCGCTGACCGGCCGGGGCCAGGGCAGGACGACGCGGCCGGGCCGGACGACGGTGGTCGTCCGGCCCGGCCGCGTTACAGGGGTCAGAACAGCCGGGGCCCGGGAGTCACACCCGGCCGCCGGAGCCGAGCAGGTGCATCTCGGCGGCCAGTTCCTGACGGCGGGTGATGTTGAGCTTCCGGTAGATCCGGGTCAGGTGCTGCTCGACGGTGCTGACGGTGATGTAGAGCTTGGCCGCGATCTCCCGGTTGGTGTGGCCGTACACCGCGAGCATGGCCACCCGCTTCTCGGAGTCGCTGAGCCGGGCCTCCACCTCGACCTGGCCGCCGGCGCAGCGGCCGTTGTCCTCGGCGTCGCCGCCGGGCGGCAGGTCGAGGCCGGGGGCGATCTGCTCGCGCAGGGCGTCCGCGCCGCACTCCTTGGCGAGCTGCCAGGCGCGCCGGTTGACCATGTTGGCCCGGCCGGAGTCGCCGTTCTCCTTCAACACCCACGCGAAGTCGACCAGGGTGCGGGCGAGTTCGTAGCGGTCCTCGGAGTCCCGCAGCTCGTCGACCGCGCGGGCGAGCAGGGCGTGCCGCTCGCGGGGGTCGCTGAGGGCGGCCCGGACCCGCAGGGTGAGGCCGGAGATCCACGGGTGGGCGGCGTCGCGGAAGGCGAGCTGGTCGGTGATCAGTCGGGCGGCCTGCTGGGGCTCGCCGAGCTGGATCAGCGCCTCCGCCGCACCGGTGCGCCAGGGGGCGAGCAGCGGCCGGTCGAGCCCCCACCGCTTGAGGGTGCGGCCGATCTCCAGGAAGTCGCCGAGCGCCGCGTGGAAGCGGTGGGTCGCGAGGTGGTACTGGCCGCGGGCCCGCAGGTAGCGGATGCCGTGGATGCTGGTGCCGAGCCCTTCGGGCAGCGGCCGGCTGAGTTCGCGGGCGGCCGTGTCGTGGCGGCCGGCGGCGGTGGCCGCGCGGATCAGGACGGAGGCCACTCCCCCGGCGAACACGCTGCCGCCGCGTTCGGGCAGCAGGTCCAGGGCCGCCTCGGCGTGCTCCCCGGCACCGGCGAGGTCGCCCTGGCGGAGCAGGGCGTCGGCGTACAGGGCGGTGAAGGTGGACTGCCACCCGGGGGCGCCGCGCCGGACGGCCTCCTCCATGAAGACCTGGCACCAGGGCAGCGCGCGGGCCGGTCCGTCGACGCACAGCAGGGCCCGGATGGCCTGCACGATGGGGGCCGCGGTGCCGCCGCCGAGGGTGGCGCCGCGCAGGAACATCTCGGCCGCGGCGACGGTCGCGCCGCCCGCCGAGTACTCGGGGACGGCCCACAGTCCGGCGGGGGCACAGGGCCTGACCAGCAGGGGTGCGCCGGGGGCGGCCGGCTCGGCCGCGGCCCCGCTCTCGGCCGGGGTCGGGCCGCCGCCCCACCACGGGAAGGCGGAGAGGCCGTCCAGCGGGTCGCTGCCGCGGCCGAACCGGACGGGGTGGGCGGGCGGGTCGGCCTGCTCGGCGTCCCGGTCGGTGGTGAAGCGGTCCAGCACCTCGGCCGCCTCGTCGATGCGGCCCTGCTCGGTGAGCAGCCGGGCGAGCGGCCCGAGCCTGGCCTGGCCGAGCCGGCCGGCCCGCAGGGTCTCCAGCGGCCCGGCGAGGTCGCGCTCGGCGGCGCTGGGGTTGGTGCGCCAGGTGATCCCGGCGAGCATGGTGCGGAAGTGGTTGCGCTGCTCCTCGTCGACCCGGCCCCGGTGGGCGAGTTCGAGGCAGGCGGCGGCCCGGTCGGTGTCGCCGTCGGCGAGCAACTGCTCGGCGGCGGTGGAGAGCACCGCGACCGCCCAGGGCAGGTCGGTGGAGCCGACGCACAGGAGCTGGGCAGCGACGGCGGCGGTGGGGGCGCCGTCCCGGTAGAGGAGTTCGGCGGCCCGCCGGTGCAGGTCGGCGCGGTCCCGCGGGTCCATCCGGTCCAGCACCGCCTGGCGGGCGACCGGGTGGTGGAAGCGGTGGCCGTCGAGGATGCCGGCGGCGGTGAGCGCGGCGGTGTCGCGGCCGACCGTGCCGGCGGTGCTGTCGAGCATCCGGACGGCGAGGTCGTCCGAGGCGTGCTCGCCGAGGACCGCGGTCACCTCGGCGAGCCGGCGGGCGGCCGGTCCGCAGCGGCGCAGGCAGGCCAGGACGGCCTGGGTGAAGGCGCGGCCGGGCTCGGGGGCCCGTCCGCCGACGCGGTGCTCCTCGACCAGGGCGCGGAGCAGCAGCGGGTTGCCGCCGGCCACCTCGGCGGGCGGCCGGCCGCCGGCCGGGGCGTCGCGGAGTTCGGCGGCGACCAGCCGGGCCACCGCGTCGGGGCGCAGCCGCTCGGCCCTGATCCGGACGAAGTTGCGGGTGCGCAGCAGCTCGGTGCCGTAGCGGTCTTCCCCGGACTTGTGCAGCGACTCGGTGCAGGCCAGCAGGACCCGGGCGGAGCGGGTGCGGCGGACCAGGTGGAGCAGGTAGCGGCAGGACAGCTCGTCGATGTGGTGCAGGTCGTCGACGCAGATCACCACCGGCGCGGTCTCGGCGAGGCGGTGCACCGCGGCGCACAGCGCCTGCATCACGTCGGTCCGGTCCGGGTCCGCGGCGTGCGCCGGATCGGGCAGGGCCCCGGCCGGGGCGGCCGCCAGCAGCTGGCCGACGACGCCGAGCTCGAGGTCGCGCTCCACCGCGGTGCCGATGGCGCGCAGCACCACCGCCCCGGCGGTGGCGGCCCGCTCGGCGAGGGTTTCCAGGAGTTCGCTCTTGCCACAGCCGACGGCTCCCTCGATCAGTACGATCCCGGGAATTCCCCGTACGCATTCGTCGAGGGCCGAATCCAACAGATCCAGTTCTCGCTCACGATCGATCAACACTCTTGTCATCCCCCGGTTTCTTCGGTACCGCAGAACCAATCCCGTATGGCGGCAGGGAAAAGCACGGCCCCGTGCTGGGAAGCCCGGGAAAACCGTGCCGGCGGAGTGTCGGCCGACGGGTCTTCACCCCGATCCGCCCGGTGTCGGCTCAGACGGCCCGAATTCTCACCGGGGCGGCCTGGGCGGCGTCCCCGGGGCCGGCGTCGTGGCGGCCGGCGCCCCAGCGGTCGTCCATCGCGAGGATGTCGTGGCGGCCGGCGCCCCAGCGGTCGTCCATGGCGCGGATGTCGTTGCGGTCGGCGCCCCAGCGGTCGTCCATCTGCCCGATGTGGGAGAACCTGGCCAGACCCCAGCGGTCGTCCGCGGTGAGCTCGGCGCCGAGGCCCGGGGTGTGCCCGTGAGTGAGCAGGGGGGCGATCACGGCCGCCAGGAGGACGGTGGGGGCGAGAACCCTGGCCCGGATCGTTGAAATCTTCACGGCTTTCCCCTTGAGCAGTATTGAGCGGGCGTCAGTACGCCCTGATCCCGCGCCGCCCCGCAGCCTGGCGTCGCTCGGGCCCTACTCTGCCGCTTCCCGAGGCCCCCGTCCGAGTGGATCTCGATGGCGTAAAGTTGCATGGCAGGAACTTCGCAAACACCGACGGGGGGACACCGGGTGTTCGGACACCAACCTGTCCAGTCCGGCTTCGCGGAGCTGGACGATCTCAGCGCCCTGGCCTACGGCCACGCCGTCGAGTCCGGCCGGTTCGACCGGGCCGCCATCGCCGCGCGGCTGGAACTCGAGGACGAGGCCGAGGTCGACCGCATCGAGCAGGTCCTGAAGGTGATGCGCCTGCTCCAGCCCCGGCCGGGCGATCCGAGCGTGCTCGTCCCGGTCAGCCCGGACGTCGCCGCCGCCGACCTGGTCGGGCCCGCCGAGCACCACATCCGGGACCTCAAGCAGGCGGTCACCGACGTGCGCAGCAAGCTGCTGTCGCTGACGCCGCTGTACTACGAGGGCCGGCGGCTGCGGAACCGGGTCGAGGCCTTCGACGTGGTCAACGACGTCGACACGATCCAGAACATGCTCGACCAGCTCGGCCAGACCTGCCGCAAGGAGGTGCTGACCGTCCAGCCCGGCGGCGGCCGCCCCGCCACCCTGCTGCCCGCCGCCCGACGGTCGGCGGAGGGGATGCTGGGGCGCGGGGTGCGGATGCGCACCATCTACCAGCACACCGCCCGCTGCGACCTGGCGACCAAGTCGTACGTCCGGGACGTCACCGCGCTCGGCGCCGAGGTCCGCACCGCGGACCAGGTGATCGACCGGATGCTCGTCTACGACCGGGAGACGGTCTTCCTGCCCGCGCGCGTCGCGGGCGAGGCGACCATGGGCGCGGCGATCGTCCGCGAGCCGACCCTGGTGGCCTTCGTGTGCGCGGTCTTCGAGCACCTGTGGGAGAGCGCCAGCCCGTTCGTGGCGGACACCCCGAAGGCCGTCCCGAGCACCGACGAGCTCAAGCTGTCGATCATCCGGCTGATGGCCCGCGGCCACAAGGACGAGATGGTGGCCCGCCGGCTCGGCATGTCGGTGCGCACCTGCCGGCGTCACATCTCGGAGATCACCGAGGAACTGGACGCGGCCAGCCGGTTCCAGGCGGGTTACAACGTGGCGCTGGCGCGGTTGTTGGAGAGCGAGTCCGCGCTCGTCGCGCCGCAGGACGGCGAGCCGGTCTAGGCCGGGGGTCGCGGGGCGGGTTGCGGGGTGGATCGTCCCTCACCCCCGGCCCGGACGCGGCTCGTAGAGCGCGGCGCTGACGTAGTGTCCGCTGTCCAACTCGAAGGTGCGGAAGGCCCACTCGCGGTGGCTCCCGGCGCTGCCGTCGGGGCGTTCGACCCGCACCGGGCTGTCGTCCGGGCCGAAGCCGAACTCGGTGAAGTCGAAGGACCGGCCCGGCCCGAGGGCCTTGCGGTAGGCCTCCTTGCGGTTCCACAGCCGCACCAGGGCCGGGTTGCGCTGCTCCTCGGGCCGGGCGGCGAGGGCGACCAGCTCGTACGGGGTGCACAGGTGGCGGTCCAGGCCCTGCGGGTACAGCTGGCGCTCGGCGCTCTCGACGTCCACGCCGATCAGGCCGCGGGTGGTCAGGCCGACCAGCAGCAGGTCCTCGGACAGGCTCAGGCCGACGTCGAGCCGGTCGTGGCCGCGCAGGTAGGGACGGCCGGTGGGACCGTAGACGAGTTCGGCGCCGTCCGGGTCGCCGTCGAACAGGGTGCCCGCCGCGCGCCGCAGCAACTCCCGGGAGGCGGCGTAGCGGTGGACCACGTCGGGGCCGGCCAGGCCCAGGTAGCGCGACCAGTCCCGGCCGAGTGAGCAGGTCGAGGCCCCGTCGGCCGAGGGGCGCGTGCCCAGTCGGGCGAGCCGGGTGTAGATCAGCACGGTGCCGTGGTCGGACAGGTCCGCCCTCGCCCGGTTCCACGCGTCGCCGCCGGAGTCCACCTCGATCGGGTCGCCGACCGGCGGGTCGAGCGTGGAGGTCCCCGGCTGTGTCATGCCTTCTCACTCCAGAACTGTGGGGATTTCCCCGGAGGTCGCCCGCTCCGGGGTCGTACGCGGAACAGGCCGGTAGTCGATCGTCCCATCCGGCACCGCGAGCTCCTGTCCGGGGCTTGCGACTTCGGGCGGCGCGCCCGAACTATCCGGTTCAACGGATAGGCAACCCACGGTCGTTCACGGATCGAGACGGAAATGGCCACGTCTTTGCCTACATCACACCAGGCTTTTACCTTGTGCGAAACCCCTCGCCTGTGACACCTCGGCGGCCCGCCCCCCGGACACCCCTCCAGCATGACCGACGCCGCTAAAGCACCGCTAGGGCCCGGGCCTAGGGCCTGGTCCCGTCGAGGTAGGCCAGGACGGCCAGCACCCGGCGGTTCTCGCCCTCGGAGACGCCGAGGTTGAGCTTGGCGAAGATGTTCGAGGTGTGCTTGCTGACGGCCCCCTCGCTGAAGTGCAGGCGCTGGGCGATCGCCGCGTTCGACAGGCCCTCGGCCATCAGCGCCAGCACGTCCCGCTCGCGCGGGGTGAGCAGGGCCAGCGGCTGGTCGTAGGCGTTGCGGGCGAGCAGCCGGGAGATCACCTGCGGGTCCATCACGGTGCCGCCGGCCGCCACGGTGTGCACCGCGTCGACGAACTGGTCGGCCTTGGACACCCGGTCCTTGAGCAGGTAGCCGACACCGCCGACGCCGTCCGCGATCAGCTCGCGCGCGTACAGCTGCTCGACGTGCTGGGAGAGCACCAGCACGGGCAGTCCGGGCTGCTCCCGGCGGGCGGCCAGCACCACCTGGAGCCCCTCGTCGGTGAAGGTGGGCGGCAGCCGGACGTCCACCACCGCGATGTCGGGCCGGTGCTCCGCGAGGGCCGCGGCCAGCTCCGGGCCGCTCTCCACCGCCGCGACGATGTCGTGCCCGTGGGCACGCAGCAGCAGGGCCAGTCCATCCCTCAGGAGGACGAGGTCCTCGGCGAGGACAACACGCACGGTAGCTCCATGATCAGCCGGGTCGGCCCCCCTGGGGGGCTGCTCAGCGTGAGCGTACCGTCGAAGGCCGCCAGCCTGCGCTGGATGCCCCGCAGCCCGCTGCCCTGGCCCGGGTCCGCCCCGCCCTGCCCGTCGTCGGTCACCTCGGCCCGCAACAGCCCGGCGGCGTGGGACAGTTCGACGGTCGCGGCGCGGGCCCCGCCGTGCTTGACGGCGTTGGTCAGCGCCTCGCTGACGGCGAAGTAGACCGCGGACTCGACCGGCGACTCGGCCCGGCCCGGCAGGTCGGCCAGGACCTCGACCCGCAGCGGCACGTCCAGCGCCAGGGCGCGCACCCCCTCGACCAGTCCGCGCTCGGCGAGCACCGGCGGGTGGATGCCGCGGACCAGGTCGCGCAGCTCCTGCAGGGCCTGGGTGACGTTCTCCTGCGCCTCCGTCACCACCTGCTTGGCACAGGCGGGATCGCGGTCGATCAGCGCCGCGACCGCGCCCAGCCGCAGGCTCACCGCGACCAGCCGGGCCTGGGCCCCGTCGTGCAGGTCGCGTTCGATCCGGCGCAGCTCGGCGGCCTGGGCCTCGGTGGCGTCCAGGCGGATCTCGGTCAGCTGCTCGACCCGCCGGGCGAGCCGGGAGCGTTCGGTGGGGCCGAGCAGGGCGCGCGTCCAGTGGCCGTACAGCCACAGCGACGGCTCCGCGAGTGCCAGGCCGGCGAGGGTCAGCGCGAGACCGAGCACGGGCGCCAGCGCGCCGCCCAGCGGCAGCAGTTCGTAGCCGGGGCCGGGCGGCAGCAGCGGCTGGGCGAGCCCGTACAGGCCGTAGCCGGTCAGCAGCGGGGCGGCGAGCGCGATCACGCCGCCGACCAGCGGGTTGAGCAGCACCCACAGCGCGTCCCGCCAGGTCGCCGGGTCGTTCCACAGCCAGCGGACGGTGCGCGAGATGTCCGCGAACCAGCGGCTCTTGTGGTAGTCGTGGCCGGTCCAGAACCAGCCGTGCAGGGTGCGCTCCAGCGCCGGGCGCGGCGAGTACGGCGACGGGACGGGCACCTGCGACCAGTGGCCGGCCACCCAGCGGGCGCGCTCGGCGGCCGCCCGGACCAGCCTGGTCGCGGCCGGGAAGAGCGGGAAGACGCCCAGGCAGCACCAGAGCAGGAAGCCGACCAGGGACACCGCCAGCAGCAGCGCGGTCACCGGGGTCAGGAGGGTCAGGACGACGAGGCGGCCGAGCGCACGCGCGGCCCGGCGCAGGGCCCGCGCCGCGTCGGTCGGCGCGGCCTCGCTCGGCTCCACGGCCGCTCGGGACTGCGTGCTGGTCACGGCACCTCCGGTGCGGGGTCGGGCGGGGCCGCCGGGCGGGCGGCCGCGCTGGTCATGATCCCAGCCCGGCGGGGCGGGCACGGGACGCGGCCCGGCCCGCCCTGACGGGGGTCCAGGGCGGGCCGGGCCGGGCGGGCGGTCCTGATCAGCGGACCGCCGCCCGCTCTCGCGGCGCCTCGGTGGGCCGGGGCGCCTCGTGGTCGGGGGTGCCGGGCCGGTTGGCCCGCACCAGCAGGTAGACGGTCCAGAAGCAGACCAGGCCGAGCACCATGAAGGCCGCCGCCACCGGGATCTGCAGGGCCGACGGGGCGTACAGGGCGACGAACCAGGACCGGGTCGGCACGCCGAAGGCCGACAGGCAGAGCGCCACCGCCCCCTGCGGGGCGAAGCTCAGGATGCCGAGCGTGATCAGGGTGCCGACGGCCGCGGCGCGGCCACCGGAGAGGTCGCCCAGACCGCCGGCCTCGGAGGCCGAGCCGTCCTCGGCCTCGGACTTCGCCGCCTCGGGCGCCCGGCGCACGCCCTTGCGCATCACGTCGAGCAGCTCGGGCCCGCGGTTCTCCAGCCGGCGCTGGGCCGCCCGGCCCAGGCCCCAGGCGTACAGCAGGCCGGTGGCCACGCCGACCACCACGCCGGCCCAGCGCAGCGGCGCGCTGTCCAGCACCGTGCCGGCCACCACCACGCCCACGGCGGGCAGGGCGCAGAACAGCTGGAACAGCAGCACCACCAGGGTCTGCAGGCGGACCTGGTCGCCGCTCTCGTCGTTGAAGCCGTCCAGCGGGTTGCCGCCGGGCCGGTCCGGGAACGGCGCGGCACCGAGCACCGACATCAGCGGGATGAGGCCGGCCGCGCCGCCGAGCACGGCGGGCAGGACGGCGAGCACCCACGGCCACGCCCAGCCGGCCGAGGAGACCGCGGTCAGGGCCAGGGTCAGCACCAGGGTGACCGGGGCGACGATCAGCAGCCAGGTCACCTGCCGGGCCCGGACGTCGACCCGCTCGGCGCCCGGGACGACCAGGGTCAGCCAGATCGCCCCGGCGTCCAGGCCGTACAGGTTGGCGCACAGCGCGCCGGCGAACAGCGCGGCGACCACGCCCGTCCACGGCAGCATCACCTGGAAGCCGCTGAGCAGCGGCAGCAGGCCGGTGAACACGCCCGTCCACAGGGCGATCCGCAGGAAGCGGGCCCGGCGCGGGTCACGCGCCCACAGCCGCAGTTCCTTGCCCATCACGGCGCCGCCGACGGAGTCCGGCAGCAGCCCGCCGGTGGCGCGGGCGGAGCCCTGCTGGGCCTTGCCGCCGGTGGTGCCCCGCACCAGCTGCCGGGACAGCATGGCCGTCCAGACCGCGAACAGCAGCAGGCACAGCACCGCCAGCCCGCCCAGGGCGGCGGCGACCGTCGCCCAGTCCGAGCGCCGGGCGGCGTCGACCGCGACCACGGACCAGCCCGAGGGCAGCAGCCGCACCACGGTGCCGGCGTTCGCCGCCCACTCGCCGGTGAACAGCTTGATGAAGAAGCCGATCGCGAACCAGCCGGTGTTCAGGAAGGCCACCACGAAGCCGACCACCAGCGAGGAGACCTCCCAGCCGAGGCGCGAGCGCACCACGCTGCCCAGGCCCTGCATGGTGAACTTCGCCAGCACCACCACGAACAGCAGCTGCAGCAGGGTGGCGGGGACCGCGACCAGCAGGGGCAGCAGCCCCAGGCAGGCGCCGCGGACGATCAGCACGCTGAACGCGACCAGGCCGAGCAGCGGGGTGATGCCGATGAAGCCGGCGCCCAGCAGCCCGAGGGCCAGGGTGCGCGGGCGCAGCGGCACCAGGGTGAAGTAGTCGAGCCGCAGTGTCGCGTCACCGCCGGTCAGCATCGGCCCGAGGGCCCAGCCGAGGGTCCACAGCAGCATCACCACGGCCAGCACGCCGACCCCGGCCTCCGGGGTGTCGTAGTCCACCAGGCCCAGCAGCGCGGTGCCCACCGCGACCAGGCCGCCGAACACCGCCCCGAGGATCAGGCTCGCGGCCCGGGGCCCGGACATCGACCGCCGCAGGACGGTCAGTTTCATCCCGCTCAGGACGCCAACCACGACAGCCCCTCCGCTCCTCCGGTACGGGCGCCGACCAGCTCGACGAAGACGTCCTCCAGGGTGCGGCCGGCCCGGACCTCGGACACCGTGCCCGCGGCCACCACGCGGCCCTTGGCGATCACCCCGACGTGGTCGCAGAGCTGCTCGACCAGGGCCATCACGTGGCTGGAGAAGACCACCGAGCCGCCGGAGGCGACGAAGCGCTGGAGGATGACGCGGATGGTCGCGGCGGACACCGGGTCGACCGCCTCGAAGGGCTCGTCGAGCACCAGCAGCCGGGGGGCGTGCAGGAGGGCGGTGGCCAGGCCGATCTTCTTGCGCATGCCGGTGGAGTAGTCGATCACCAGCGTCCGCTCGGCCTCGGTCAGCTCCAGGACGGTCAGCAGCTCCTCGGCCCGGGCGTCCACCGTGCGGGCGTCCATGCCGCGCAGCCGGCCCAGGTAGTGCAGCAGCTCACGGCCGGTCAGCCGCTCGGGCAGCATCATGCCGTCGGGCAGCACCCCGACCAGGGACTTGGCGTGGACCGGGTCGCTCCAGACGTCGACCCCGAAGATCTCCGAGGTCCCCGCGTCCGGCCGCAGCAGGCCGACCGCCATCGACAGGGACGTGGTCTTGCCCGCGCCGTTGGGGCCCACCAGTCCGTAGAACGACCCGCTCGGCACGACCAGTTCGACGCCGTCCACCGCGGTGTACGCTCCGAACCGCTTGCGCAGACCCGACAGCCGCAGCGCCGGCGCCCCCTCGTCGACCGGCGGACGGGATCCCTGGCCCGTGTGCACCGTTCCTCGCACCTCTTCCTCCCACCTCACCCGCGGCCACCGCCGCCCGTCACCGCCTCGCAGCTCCGAGCGGCTCGTCAACGACAGTAGGCGGCGGCGCGGACGAGCAGAATCCACCTTCGCCCCCGTCAGGGGGTGGGTCTGGACCCACCCCTACGGAGCGTGCGCCCACGAAGGGGTCGAGGCCGCCCGGTTAGGGGTTCAGCACCACAGGATCCGCACATACCGTCCGACCGCAGGACCGTCCTGCTGACCACGCGTCGACCCGGCCGGAGGCGTACCCATGCCCACCCTGTCCGACAGCGAGCTGGACACCCAGCTGCGCACCGCCCGTGCGGCCCTGAAGTCCGTGGGCGCACTCGGCGACATCTACGCCCAGCTGCTGCTCGGCCAGGAGGACCCGTACCCGCTGTACGAGCGGATGCGCCCGCGCGGGCCGCTGCAGCGCAGCATGATCGGGTCCTGGCTGGTCGTCGACCGGGCGCTGGCCGACGAGATCCTGCGCGACCGGCGCTTCGGCCGGCGCACCACCAAGGGCGAGTGGCCGGAGGGGCCGTCCGACTTCGACAACTCCTTCCTGGCGATGGACCCGCCCGAGCACACCCGGCTGCGCCGGATCGCCACCCCGGCCTTCGGGCCGCGCGCGGTGGCGGCGTTCCGGCCCGAGGTCGAGCGCGCCTGCCACGAGCTGCTGGACCGGGTCGACACCGGTGCCCCGTTCGACCTGATGGACGCCTACGCCAAGCAGGTGCCGGCCCGGGTGATCGGCGCGCTGTTCGGCATCCCCGAGCAGGAGCAGCCGCGCTTCGACGAGCTCTGCCGGGGCCTGAGCCTGGTCCTGGACGGCGTGGTCTCGCTCGCCGAGGTCAAGGAGCTGCAGGCCGCCGTGGACGGCACCAGGGAGCTGTTCACCGAGCTGCTGGAGCTGCGCCGCCGCTCCCCCGGCGACGACCTGGTGAGCCGGCTGCTGGCCGACGTGGACGCCGAGCGGCTGACCGCCGAGGAACTGGTCGCGATGTGCGGGATGCTCGCGCTGGCGGGCACCGAGACCACCGTCAACCTGATCGGCAACGGCACCCTGGCCATGCTCGGCGAGCGCGCGGTCTGGGAGCGGCTGTGCGCGGACCCGGAGCTGGCGCCGCGCGCGGTCGAGGAGTCGGTGCGCTACGACACCTCGGTGCTGATGCAGAGCCGCTTCACCCATCAGGAGATCGAGATCGCCGGGCGCCGGCTGCCGGTGGACGCCCAGGTGATCATCCTCACCGGCGCCTGCAACCGCGACCCCGGCGCGTACGCCGAGCCGGACCGCTTCGACCTGGACCGCGCCGGCGAGCCGGACCACATCTCCTTCTCCAGCGGCATCCACTACTGCCTCGGCGCCCCGCTCGCCAAGCTGGAGGCGGAGGTGGCCTTCCGGGTGCTGTCGCAGCGCCTGCCGGGGCTGCGCCAGGCCGGCCCGGTGCGCCGGCGGCTGTCGCCGTTCATCCGCGGTCTGCACGCCTTCCCGGTGACGGCCTCCTGATCCCGTACGCAACGCGCCGAGGCCCTGCCGGACGTCCGGCAGGGCCTCGGTGCTTCGGTGCTTCGGCGCTTCGGCGCTTCGGCGCTTCGGCGCTTCGGCGCTTCGGCGCTTCGGCGCTTCGGGGCTTCGGGGCTTCGCGGGTCAGTCCTTCTTCTCCGCCGTGCCTTCGATGAACTCGGCGATCTGACGCGGCGTCGGCATGGCGAAGACGTCCGCCAGGCCCAGCTTCACGCCCAGCTTCTCCTCGATCCGCTGCGCCAGTTGGGCGCCGAGCAGCGAATGACCGCCGCTGGCGAAGAAGTTGGAGTCCGCCGAGAGGTCCGAGCGGGACAGCAGCGACGCCCAGATCGCCACCAGCGCGCCCAGCAGGCCCTCTTCCTCCTCCACCCGCGCCTCCGTTCCGGCCGCCGCGGCCCGGCCGGCGGAGGCGGCGCGCCGCTCCTCGGCGATCCGGGTCAGCCTCGGGTAGTCGACCTTCTCCGTGACGGTCTTGGGCAGTTCGTCGAGCAGCACGAAGTCGTGCGGCACGGCCGCCCTGGGGAGCCGGTCGCGGGCGTGCTCCCAGAGCCGGTCGCCGATCCCGCGGGCCGCCTCGTCCGCCTCCGCCTCGGACTGGCCCGGCTTGCGCGGCACCTCGACGAAGGCCACCAGCAGGCCGTCCGCGCTGGTGTCGCCGGCGACCACGACCGCGGCCCCCTCGGCCTCCGGGTGCTCGGCCAGCACCGCCTCGACCTCGCCGAGCTCGATCCGGTTGCCTCGCAGCTTGATCTGCCGGTCGGCCCGGCCGAGCAGCTCCAGGCTGGCGTCCGGGTTCCAGCGGGCCTGGTCGCCGGTGCGGTAGTACCGCCCGTAGCGGGGGTGCTCGCGGAACTTCTCGGCCGTCAGCTCCGGGCGCCCGTGGTACCCGAGGGTGACGCCCTCGCCCGCGATGCACAGTTCGCCGCGCACCCCGAGCGGCAGTTCCCGGCCGTCCGGGTCGGCGACGAACACCCGGGTGTTGCGGATCGGGCGTCCGACGCCGATCCGCTCCGCCGACTCCATGACGGCACCGGTGGACCACACCGTGGTCTCGGTCGGCCCGTACAGGTTGCGCAGCTCGGCGCCGGTGGCCAGCAGCCGCCGGGCCAGCGCGGGCGGCATCGGCTCGCCGCCGCAGACCAGCCGGCAGCCCGCCAGCTCCCCGCCGGCCTCGTCCAGGACGAGGCGCCAGGTGGTGGGGGTGGCCTGGATGACGTCCACCCGGTGGCGGCGCAGCACCTCGGCCAGCGCCCGGCCGTCGGTCCTCGCCGCGTCCGGGGCGACGACCAGCCGGCCACCCGCGAACAGCGGCAGGAACAGGTCCATCACCGACATGTCGAAGGCGAAGGTGGTCATCCACAGGCCGCCGTGTTCCGGCGTCAGGCGCATCTCCTCGCGGAAGTGCGCCACCAGGTTGGCCAGGTTGCCGTGGCTGACCAGGGTGCCCTTGGGGCGGCCGGTCGAGCCGGAGGTGTAGATCAGGTAGGCGCGGGTGTCCGCTGCGCCGGCGCCGTCGAGCGCGCGGGACGGGTCCGCGGCCGGGGCGTCCTCGACGGTGACGAGCGGGACGGCCGCGCGGGGCCGGCCGTCGGCCGCCGTGTCCTCGGGCAGGGTGATCCCGGGGCCGGTGACGACGGTGCGGGTGCCGGAGTCGGCCAGGGTGTCGGTGACCCGGTGGTCCGGGTGGTCCGGGTCGATCGGCAGGTAGGCGGCGCCGGCCAGCCAGATGCCGAACACGGCGGCGACCAGGTCGGGGCCGCGCCGGGCGCACAGGCCGACGATCTCGCCGGGGGTGACGCCGGACTCCCGCAGCAGCTCCCGGGTGGCGGCCGCGGCGTTCCACAACTGCCGGTAGGTGACGGTGCGTTCGCCGTCCTGGATGGCCGGGGCGTCCGGTGTCAGGGCGGCGTGGCGGGCGACGGCGGCGAGGACGGTCGGCGGGACGTCGGTGCGCCCGGTCCGGTTGGCGGCCTCGATCAGCTCGGTGTCGGCGGCGCCGCGCAGCGGGTGCTCGCCGACCGGGAGGTCCGGGTCGGCGCCGAGCGAGACCAGCAGGGCGTCGTAGCGCTCCAGCAGCCGTTCGACCTCGCCGGCGGTGTGCACGTCGGTCGAGTAGCGGCCCTTGACCCGCAGCGCGTCGCTGCCGGGGGCGACGACGAACTCCAGGTCGAACTTGCTGGTGCCGTTCTCCAGGCTGACCGCGGCGGCCTGCCGGCCGGCGATGGCGAAGGGCGCGAGTCCGCCGCCGGGCGCGTAGTTGAACAGGTGCCGGAACGCGGTGGTGCGCCAGGAGCCGCCGGTGCGGGGCAGTTCGGGCAGCATCAGGTCGATCGGGACGTCGGCGTGCGCGAGGGCGTCGAAGTAGCCCGTCCGCGCCCGGGCGACCAGCTCCCGGAAGCCGCCGCCGAGGTCGACCGGCAGGCGCAGCGGCAGCACGTTGACGTGGTAGCCGACGGCCCGGGCGGTCCGCTGGTCCCGGACGTTGACGGGGGTGCCGACCACGAGGTCGGGACCGGCGCCGTGCCGGGCCAGCAGCAGGTCGAAGGCGGCCAGCAGGACGACCGCCTCCGGGGCGCGCAGGTCGCGCTGCAGCCGGGCGAGCGCGTCGGCGGCCGCCTGCGACAGCACCCGCTCGACGTAGCCGCCGGCCAGGGTCGGTTCGGTGGTCTCGTCCTCGCCGAGCCACAGGTCGAGTTCGTCGGCCCGGTAGCCGGCCAGGCCGCGGCGCCAGAACTCGACGCTCTCCGCGCTCGGGGCGGCCGACTCGACGACGGGGACCTCGGGCAGCAGTTCCGCGGGGACCGGGCGGCCGGCGAGCGCGGCGTCGTACGCGGCGGCCAGCTCCTCGAACAGGAAGGTCGCCGAGATGGTGTCGAAGACCAGGTGGTGGGCGGCGACGCAGACCACGTCGCCCGCGGGCGTGCGCAGGTGCCGCAGCCGCACCAGCGGACGGTCGGTCACCGCGAAGGCGTGCCGGGCCATGGCGGCGAGTTCCGCGTCGACGGCGTCCTCGGCGACCTGCGCGTACTCCGACTCGAACGCGGCCTCGGCCTCCGTCAGCAGCCGGTGCAGCAGCCGGCCCTCCCGCACCTCGAAGCCGGTCCGCAGCACCCGGTGGCGGCGGACCAGCAGCCGGGCGGCCCCGGCCAGCGCGGCCGGGTCCAGCGCGGTGTCCACCCGGAAGGCGACCGCGACGGTGTTGGCCGCGGTGCCCGGGACGAGCCGGTCCATCAGCCAGAGGGCCTCCTCCTTCGGCGTGACCGCCGTCGCCGCCCGCTCCGGCTCGCCGGCGTCGTTCTTGCGTACCAGGCGTCGCATCTGTCGGCTCCCCCTAGCGCGCCGCGAGCAGGTCGGACACCGCGGCGGCGACCTCCGGCCGGCGCAGCAGCTCGTGCCGGTCGATGGCGAAGGGCAGCTCCCGCGCGCCCAGGTGCAGTCCGTCGACCGGGGTGTCGGAGCTGACCACGGTGGAGGTGCTGACGTCCGCGGCCGTGGTGACCTGCGTCGCGGCGACCAGGTAGGCGAGGTAGGAGTCGAACATGGCCATCAGCTCGGCGCGGCGGTCGGCGTCCAGGCCGACCCGCTCCAGGCCGAGGTCGCCGTACTCGCGGTAGAGCGCGACCAGCGCGGCACCGACCGCGACCGGGTCGGTCTCGGTCTCCTGCATCCGGTAGCCGGCGCTCTGGGCCGCCTGGATCTCCTCGGGGGTCAGCACGCCCGTCAGCCGGTCCACCAGCTTGTGGAACTGCCAGTACATGACCAGCGGGCTGACCGGCTCGGGGTCGAACAGCACCATCACCGGGTGGTGGCCCTGGCGGGCGGCGATCTTCTCGCCGAGCGCCGAGCCGAAGATCCCGCCGACGCAGAAGCCGAGCACGCCGCGGACGACCGCGCCCACGGGCAGCGCCTCGATCCAGCGGTCGAGGTAGTCGTCGCCGCGCATGCCGGTCTCCTCGCCGGGCGCGGGCTGCATGGTCTCCCAGACCGAGTACGGCCCGTCCAGCATGGGCACCAGGTCGCCGAAGGCGGCCTCGGCCCGGCCCGGGGCAAAGAAGTCGACGGCGAGGACGAGGTCCGTCGGGTCTCCGCTGTGCAGCACCCGCCAGGGGGTGGTGTGCTCGGCCATGTTGGTTCTCCAAGAGGGAATGGAAACGGCGCGGAGTCCGCCCGTTCCTCTGCGGTCAGGCTAGGGACGGGGGTTCGCGGCGGGCACCCCTGTCGGAACCCCTACCACCCCCCGGTGCTGCGAACGGTCGGGCCGTCGCGGCGGCCCGGGCCCGGTTCCCGCCCCGGGCCCCGGCGGGCGGGGGCGGGAACCGGGCCCTGCTCGGTCAGCCGGCCGCCACCCGGGCCAGCCGGTCGGCGATCCGGCCGTTGATGTCCCGCTGGTGGTGGGCCAGGAAGAAGTGCCCGCCCGGCAGGACGGTCAGGTCCGAGCCGCCGGTGGTGTGCCGCTCCCACGCCCGGGCCTCGTCGATGGTGGTCTTCGGGTCGTCGTCACCGGTCAGCACGTGCACCGGGGCGGCGATCACGGCGTCCTGCTCGGGCCGGTAGGTCTCGATCGCGGTGTAGTCGGCGCGGATCGCCGGCAGGATCATCCGCAGCAGCTCCTCGTCGCCGAGCAGGGCGGCGTCGGTGCCGCTGAGCTCGTGCAGCTCGCGGACGATGCCGTCGTCGTCGCGCAGGTGCACCGTCTCGTCCCGGACGCAGGACGGCGCGCGGCGGCCGGAGGCGAACAGCGCGACCGGGCCGTTGCCCTCCCGCTCCTGACGGCGGGCCACCTCGAACGCCAGCACGGCGCCCATGCTGTGGCCGAAGAAGACGGTCGGGCGGTCGGCCCAGGGGGCGAGCGCGGCGTGGACCAGGTCGGCCAGCTCGGCTATGGAGTCGACGCACGGCTCGGTGCGGCGGTCCTGGCGGCCCGGGTACTGCAGGCACAGCACGTCGGTGCGGTCGGCGAGGGCCGCCGACACCGGGAAGTAGAAGCTCGCCGAACCGCCCGCGTGCGGGAAGCAGACCAGCCGGGTCGGGCTGTCGTCGTTCGGGTGGAAGCGCCGGACCCACAGGGCGGCCTGGCTCACGGACACGGACATCTCAGGGTGTTCCCCTCGTCGGTCCGCCGCCCCGGGGCCGGGGCGGCGGAGGGTTTCCAGAGCCCGGCCGGGGCGCGCGGTGCGGGCGCGCGCCCCGGCCGGACTGGCGGCGGGTCGGACGGAATCAGCTCGTCCGGGAGGTCAACCACTCACCGACCGCCGAGGCCACCGCCTCGACGTGCTGCTCCTCCATCATCGAGTAGTGGTCCCCCGGGACGTCCACGACGGTCTGCGCGGACTCCCAGCCGGACCGCCACTCGCGCTCCCCCCAACCGGTCATCGGCTCGGCGGCACGGACCAGCAGCGTGGCCGCCCCGACCGGGCTCGGCTCCGCCTCTTCCAGGAGCCGGAACCAGCCTCCCATGGCGGTCAACCGGTCGTCGTCCATCGACGCGAACACCCCGTCCCGCTCCGCCATGCCGCCCATGAGCGCGGGCAGCAGCGGAGCCACCAGGTCACTGCCCGGCGCGTAGATGTCTAGCAGAACGAGCGCGACAGGGGGCACCCCTATCTCCTCCAGGTACCGGGCCAGGGCGTGCGCCAGGACCCCTCCGGAGGAGTGGCCGACCAGGACGACGGGCTCGCCCTGCGCCAGTTCGGCGGTCTGCTCGGCCAGCGCGCGCACCCCCGCCGCCAGCGTCGCCGGCAGCGGCTCGCCGGTGCCGAAGCCGGGGGCCCGCAGGGCGCCGACCCGGAACCGGTCGCCCAGCGCCGCGGCGAACCGGGCGTACTGGTGCGGGCCGGAGATCGCCGTCACCGACGGGCAGCAGACCACCACCGGCCGCCCCGCGCCGCCGGACAGCCGCACCGGGGCCGGCAGCAGCCCGGCCAGCGCCGGGTCGGTGAAGGCGGGCCGGAACCCGGCGACGCTCTGCAGCATCGCCGCGAAGTCCGCGATCCGCCCGGACGCGACGGCCTGACGGAGCATCGGGGCCAGCGTGCCGGTCGCGGCGGCCGGCGGCGCGTCCTGCGGCACCTCGGCGGCGAGGTGCCCGGCGAGGGCCGCCGGGGTCGGGTAGTCGTAGATCAGCGCGGCCGGCAGCTCCCGCCCGGTCAGGGCGGTCAGCCGGTTGCGCAGCTCCACCGCGGTCAGCGAGGCGAAGCCCTGCTCCAGGAAGTCCCGGTCCGGGTCGACCGCGTCGCCGGAGCGGTGGCCGAGCGCCAGCGCGGCCTCCGTCCGGACGGTCTCCAGCAGGACGGCGTGCCGCCCGCCGGGGCCCGCCTCGGCCAGGCGGCGGGCCAGCGCTCCGGCCGCGTCCCGGACCGGCTCGGCGGACCGGGCCACCGGGTCGCGGTCGGCCGCGTCCGGACCGGCCAGGGCCGCCAGCAGCGGGACGGCGGCACCGTCACGCAGGGTGCGGGCGAACCAGCTCCAGCCGTCCCCGGCGATCACCAGGCCGTGCTCGCCGAGGGTCACGGCGTGGCCGAGGACCGATGCCGCCTCGTCGACGCCGGGCGCCCGCCCGGTCGGCCCGTCCGAGCCGGTGTCGGCCAGGGCGACCGTCCGCAGCGGGACCTCCCCCTCGGCGCGGCCGCGCGCGACGGCGTCCAGGTGGGCGCCGCAGACCGCGGCCATGGCCTGCCCGGTGCCGCCCCACACCGACTCGCCCGGCAGGCAGACGACCTGCGCGGCGAGTCCGGGGCCGCCGGCCGGCAGCGCGGTGGCGGCGGCGACCGCCTCCGCCAGCGTCCGCGCGTCCAGGCCGTCCAGGGCGACCGGCTCGGCCGGGGCCACCAGGTGCAGCAGCACCTGCGCCGGGGTGTCGGCCTCGGCCGGCCCGGACACCGGCACGGCGCCGCGCTCGGTCAGCCAGCCGGCCAGCGCCTCGCGCCGGGCGTCGGCCGGGCCGGTGAGCAGCACCGGGCCCTGCGGCCGCCAGGTCGCGGCCTCGGCCGCCAGGCCCAGCGGGGCCGGCACCAGGCGGCGGGCGAAGGCCGCGGCGGACCGCAGCACCACCTCGTCCTCCCCGGTGCGCCCGGCCAGGACGGCCGTCAGCCACTCGCCGGCCAGGCCGTCCAGCCGCTCGGGCAGGTCGACCAGACCGCCCCAGCGCCGCGGGTGCTCGGCGGCGAACGCCCGGCCCAGGCCCCAGGTCAGTGCCTGGGCCGGGTTCGGCACCTCGCTCCGGCCGACCGCGACGGCACCCCTGGTGGCGCACCAGAGCGGGGCGTCCACCCCGGCGTCGCCGAGGGCCTGGGCCAGCGTCAGGTTGAGGCCCAGTCCGCCCGCCACGGTGGGGACGGCCGGGTGCGGCTGCTCGTCGAGCGCCAGCAGGGACAGCACGCCGCGCACCGGCGCCTCCCCGGCGAGCAGCTCGCCCAGGCCCGCCGCGACGGCGGCCCGGTCGGTGTCCTGCGGGTCCAGCACCGCGCCGAGCACGGTGGCGCCCGCGGACTCCAGCAGGCCGAGCAGCGCCGTCACCGGCTCGCTCTCGGCGGCCTCCGCGGGGGCCACCACCAGCCAGTTCCCGCTGAGTTCGGCACTCGGCCGGGCCGCCAGCGGCTGCCACTCCACCCGGTGGCGCACCGCCTCCGCGGCCGCCTGGCCGCGCCGGCGCCGGTGCCAGCCGGACAGCGCGGGCAGCAGCGCCCGGAGCGCTTCGCGGCCCTCGCCGTCGAGGTCCAGCGCGCCGCTCAGGCCCTCCAGGTCGGTCTCCTCGACGGCCGCCCAGAAGCCGCCCTCGCCCGCGTGCGCGGACTCCTTGGCGGCCTCCTCCGGGGCCTCCAGCCAGTACCGCTCGTGCTGGAAGGCGTAGGTCGGCAGGTCGACGAGGCGCCCGCCCCAGTCGGCGGCGATCGCCGGCCAGTCCAACGGGACGCCGTGGACGTGCAGTTCGGCCTGCGCCGTGGTCAGCGCGACCTCCTCCGGCCGGTCGGCGCGCAGCAGCGTCACCAGCAGGGCGTGGTCCGCGTCGGCGCCCAAGCAGTCCCGGGCGGCGGCGGTCAGGACGCCGTCGGGGCCGAGCTCCAGGAACCGGCCGGCCCCCGCCGCGCGCAGGGCGGCGACGCCGTCCGCGAACCGGACGGCCGCGCGGACCTGCCGCACCCAGTACGCCGGGTCGGTGAGCTCCTCGCCCGCCTCGGCGCCGGTGACGGTGGAGACCACCGGGATGCGCGGGGCGCTGAACGTCAGGCCCTCCGCCACCCGGCGGAACTCCTCCAACATGCCGTCCATCAGCGGGGAGTGGAAGGCGTGCGAGACGTTGAGGCGCTTGGTCTTCTCGAACTTCCCGGCGATGTCCAGCACTTCGGACTCGTCGCCGGAAATCACCACGGACGTCGGGCCGTTGACCGCGGCGATGCTGACGTTGCCGGTGAGCAGCGGCAGCACCTCGGCCTCGGTGGCCTTGACCGCGACCATCGCGCCGCCCTCGGGCAGCGCCTGCATCAGCCGGCCGCGGGCCGCCACCAGGGCGGCCGCGTCCGCCAGCGACAGGACGCCCGCGACGTGGGCGGCCGCGATCTCACCGATCGAGTGCCCGAGCAGCAGGTCCGGGCGCACCCCCCAGCTCTCCGCCAGGCGGAACAGCGCCACCTCGACGGCGAACAGCGCCGGCTGGGCGTACTCGGTGCGGTCCAGCAGCCGGGCGTCCGCACCGAACACGACCTCGCGCAGCGGGCGGGTCAGATGGGCGTCGACCCGCTCGCAGACGGCGTCGAAGGCCGCGGCGAACACCGGGTGGGCGCCGTACAGCTCCCGGCCCATGCCGAGGCGCTGGCTGCCCTGTCCGGTGAACAGGAAGGCGGTGCGGCCCACGGTGGTGCCGGAACCCCGGACCACCCCGGCGCCGCTGCCGTCGGCGACCGCGGCGAGGCCGGCCAGCAGCTCCGCGCGGTCGGTGCCGACCACCACCGCGCGGTGGAAGAAGGACGAGCGGTGCACGGTCAGCGTGCGGGCGACGTCGGCCTCCGTCGGCCCGGGCTCGGCGGCCAGGTGCGCGGCCAGCCGCTCGGCCTGCGCGCGCAGCGCGTCCGGCGTCCTGGCGGACAGCACCCAGGGCAGCACCCGGGCGGGGCCCTGCTCGGCCTCGGCGGGCGCCGGGCCCTGCTCCAGGATCACGTGGGCGTTGGTGCCGCTGACGCCGAAGGAGGAGACGCCCGCGCGGCGCGGTTCGCCGGTCTCCGGCCACGGCCGGGCCTCGGTCAGCAGCTCGACGGCGCCGGAGCTCCAGTCGACGTCCGGGGTCGGCTCGTCGACGTGCAGGGTCTTCGGCAGCACGCCGTGCCGCATCGCCATGATCATCTTGATCACGCCGCCGACACCCGCGGCGGCCTGGGAGTGGCCGATGTTGGACTTCAGCGAGCCGAGCCACAGCGGGTCCCCGGTGCGCCCCTGCCCGTACGTCTCCAGCAGGGCCTGCGCCTCGATCGGGTCGCCCAGCCGGGTGCCCGTGCCGTGCGCCTCGACGACGTCCACCTGGGACGGCGTCAGCCGGGCGGCGGCCAGCGCCTGCTCGATGACCCGCTCCTGGGCGGGGCCGTTGGGGGCGGTGATGCCGTTGCTGGCGCCGTCCTGGTTGACGGCGGTGGCGCGGACGACCGCCAGCACCCGGTGGCCGTTGCGCACCGCGTCGGACTGGCGCTCCAGCAGCAGCATGCCGACGCCCTCGGACCAGCAGGTGCCGTCGGCCGAGGCCGCGAAGGACTTGCAGCGCCCGTCGGTGGCCAGGCCGCGCTGACGGCTGAACTCGATGAACACCTGCGGGGTGGCCATCACCGTGACACCGCCGGCCAGGGCCATCGTGCACTCGCCGCTGCGCAGCGACTGGGCGGCCAGGTGCAGGGCGACCAGCGAGGAGGAGCAGGCGGTGTCCACGGTGACCGCCGGGCCCGACAGCCCCAGGGCGTAGGAGATCCGGCCCGAGGCGACGCTGCCGGTGGTGCCGGTGGCCAGGTAGCCCTCCACGTCGGCGGGGACGGCGGGCAGGGTGATCGCGTAGTCGTGGTACATCTTCCCGGCGAACACGCCGGTGGCGCTGCCCTTCAGCGTGGTCGGGTCGATGCCGGCCCGCTCGAGGGCCTCCCACGCCGTCTCCAGCAGCAGGCGCTGCTGCGGGTCCGTCGCCAGCGCCTCGCGCGGGCTGATGCCGAAGAACCCGGCGTCGAAGTGCCCCGCGTCGTACAGGAACCCGCCCTCGCGGGCGTAGCTGGTGCCCACGTGGTCCGGGTCGGCGTCGTACAGGCCCTCGGTGTCCCAGCCCCGGTCGGTCGGCAGCGGCGAGATCGCGTCGGTGCCCTGCGCGACCAGCTGCCACAGCTCCTCGGGCGTGCGGACGCCGCCCGGGTAGCGGCAGGCCATGCCGATGATCACGATCGGGTCGTCGTCCGCGTGCCGCGACGCCGGGGCGACGGCGGCCGCCGGACGGGCACGCCCGCCGCCGGACAGCCGGGACTCCAGCCGGGCCGCCAGCTCGGCCGGGGTCGGGTAGTCGAACACGGTGGTGGCCGGCAGCCGCAGCCCGGTCGCCGCGCTCAGCCGGTTGCGCAGCTCGACCGCGGTCAGCGAGTCGAAGCCCAGCTCGCGGAACGCCCGGTTCGCCTCCACCGCGTCCGCGGACGCGTGGCCCAGCACGGCGGCCGCCTGGCCGCGCACCAGGTCGAGCAGCAGCCGGGCCCGGTCCTGCCCGTCGAGGTCGGCCAGCCGCTGCTGGAACGCCGAGGCCTCGCCGGTCCCGCTCGCCGCGGCGACCGTACGGCGCAACGGCGTACGCACCAGGCCGCGCAGCAGCGGCGCGAGGGCCCCCGCGGCGGCCTGGCCGCGCAGCGCGGCCGAGTCCAGCCGCATCGGCACCAGGAGCGGCTCCACGCCCGCCCCGGCCGCGTCGAAGAGCGCGAGCCCCTCGGCCGAGGACAGCGGGGCGACACCGCCCCGGCTCATCCGGCGGACCTCCGCCTCGTCCAGCGCGCCGGTGAGCGTGCTGCGCTCGGCCCAGAAGCCCCAGGCCAGCGAGACGGCGGGCAGGCCGTTCGCCCGGCGGTGGTGCGCCAGCGCGTCGACGAAGGCGCTCGCGGCGGCGTAGTTCGCCTGGCCGGCGTTGCCGAGCAGGCCGACCGCGGAGGAGAACAGGACGAAGGAGTCCAGGTCCAGGTGGGCCGTCAGCTCGTGCAGGTGCTGGGCGGCGTCCGCCTTGGGCCGCAGGACGTGGTCCAGCCGCTCCGCGGTGAGCGAGTCCAGGACGCCGTCGTCCAGCACGGCCGCCGCGTGCACCACGGAGGTGAGCGGGTGCTCGGCGGGAACGGCGTCCAGCACGGCGGCGAGCGCCGCGCGGTCCGCGGCGTCGCAGGCCGTGACGGTCACCTCGGCGCCCAGGCCGGTGAGTTCGGCGCTCAGCTCCTCGGCGCCGGGCGCCGCCGGGCCCTGCCGGCTGAGCAGCACCAGGTGCCGGGCGCCGTGCTCGGTCACCAGGTGGCGGGCCAGCAGCGAGCCCAGGGTGCCGGTGGCACCGGTCAGCAGGACGGTGCCCTCCGGGTCGAGGACGCGCCGCGGCGCGTCCGTCCCGGCGGGAACCCGGGCGAACCGGGGCGCCAGCACCTCACCGGCGCGCAGGGCGAGTTGGGGCTCGCCGGTGGCGACGGCGGCGGGCAGCGCGGCAGCGGAGCCGACCGTGCCGTCCAGGTCCACCAGGACGAGCCGGCCGGGGTTCTCGGTCTGCGCCGAGCGCACCAGGCCCCAGACCGGGGACTGGGCCAGCGCCGGGACGTCCTCGTCCGGGCGGGTCGCGACCGCCGCACGGGTCAGCACCACCAGGCGGGCCGCCTCGAAGCGCTCGTCCGCCAGCCAGGAGTGCAGCAGGGCGAGGGTGTCGCCGGTGCTGCGCCGCAGGCCGTCCAGCAGCGGGTCGTCGGCGCCGGTGGCCACCGCGGCCACCACCACGGACGGCAGCTCGGCACCGGCGTCGACGGCCTCGGCCAGCTCGGCCAGGTCGCGGTAGCGGCGCGCGGAGGCGGTCCACTCCCCCTCGACGGCGCCCAGCAGCGCCAGTTCCGCCGCGGGGGTCGCGGCGGGCAGCGGCACCGGCGTCCAGTCGACCCGGAACAGCGAGTCCTGGAAGGCGGATTCGGCGGCCGTCGCCCGCTCGGCCAGTGGGCGCAGCACCAGCGAGCCGACCGTCGCGACCGGGCGGCCCTCCTCGTCGGCCAGCTCCAGGGCCACCCCGTCCGCACCGGTCGGGGTGAGGCGCAGCCGCAGGATCCCGGCGCCGGTGGCGAACAGCGTCACGTCCGTCCAGGCGAACGGGAGCCGCCCGGCGGCGAGGTCCCGGGTCGCGTCGCCCAGGCCCGCCGCCTGCAGCGCGGCGTCGAGCAGCGCGGGGTGCAGGCCGAAGCGCTGGGCGTCGCCCTGCTGGTCCGCCGCGAGGGCGACCTCGGCGAACACCTCGGAGCCGCGCTGCCAGACGGACCGCAGGCCGCGGAACGCCGGACCGTAGGCGAAGCCGAGGCCGGCCAGGGTGTCGTAGTACCCGTCCACCGACACCGGCTCGGCACCCTGCGGGGGCCAGACGGCGAGGTCGAAGTCCGGCACGGCGGCGCCGCGGAACAGGGCGCCGGTGGCGTGGCGGGTCCACGGCTCGTCAGGCGCCGCGTCCTCGGCGCGGGAGTAGACCTCCACCTCGCGGCGGCCGTCGGCGTCGGGCGAAC